>NZ_JBBKBF010000051.1:0-29734 GCF_037892625.1 Phocaeicola sp. ICN-14070
ATTATGTTGACCTCAACATAAAATCATCATATCGGCAAACAGGTCGAGTGCCTTGTCTTCGGCACTCGGACCTTCCTTAGCATAAGGCTTTCCCATAGTCAATTAACCATTATAGGGCTGCGGAACATATTCGCTCATTTCAGACACTCGGCAGGAGAAGTCCAGTTTGTCATTGAAGACACTGACAGACAATGCCCCTTTGATGTTCGCTTTCACGCCTGGTTGCAGCCATGCCTCGCATTTGCCATCGAATAGGAAGAAACTTACCCAGATGTATTCAAATCCGTCCTGTACTTTCTCTGCGCTGAAAGCGGAGAACTGGCAGTACGGCACACCATTCTTGTCCGTCTTGTCCTCAATGCTCTTGCCCACCTTGCCGCGGAACTCCATCACGCCCTTGATGCAGTCCTCTGCCTCGTCAGGCTGGTGGCTGATGCTGCTTGCCGACAGGTTGAAATAAAGGACATCGCCCCATTTTCTTGGTACCAATACACCGGCTACCTCAATGCGTTCGCCGATGTTGCAGCTGCCCACCTCCGTCAGTGTCCCATCTTTGATGACCGACACCTCGATGGTCTTGTTAATCCCGCTCTTCGCTGGAATGACTACGTTCATGGCAAAGCTCACGAATGCCTTGCCCTCCTTGTTCGTGCGGCAGGTCGCAGCCTTGCTGACCGTTCCGCACACTGTTACATTACATTTGATCATTGCTCGATACTATTTGAATTATACATATCCATCGTCCAAGTGAAATGTCTTAGCAATGACAATAATCTCTTTTCAATCATCATATACTAGCGCACGTATCAGTTCATAGACTATCCACGCTGCTATGATAAGTTGGAAGCCGAGATAGATGATGGCCACGGTCTGACCGAAAAGCCATTGGGTAAGCATGAAGTGTCCTGCCACAGCTACCATACCCACCAGCAATGTACACAGATGACTTGCTATCCTTTTCATTTCCTTTGCAGATTTTGTTGTTGACTCTCAGCCTCCATCCCTTGCTCGAAGTTCTGCGAAGCCTGCTGTGTCGCCACGATGCCTGTCACCATTCCCGCAATCTTCGTCCGTTTGCTTTCTTCCGACAGATTGGCATTGCCCAAAATGAGCGACAGGCGGTTCATCTCCGAGGAGGTCAGTTCACGGTCAATCTTCACCGTACCGCTCTCTGCATGAAGCACAGTCTTGCCGTTCTCACCCACAGTAATGGTGCATTGCCTCATGCCTGGAACAAGCGAGGTCAAATCTACGAGCCGGTTGGCTGCCATGGCAGAGATAAGTCCTTTTTGTCGTTCCTCATCATTGCTGTCAATCTGCGCTGCCAACATCATCAGCGACATGAAGGTGGTCATCGCCATGTCGAGTATAGGGTCATTCGTTCCCGAAATGCCCACGCCGCTGTCCTCCGAGGAAAGGATTTTCTTCATCCAGTCCTCCGACGAAACCTTCTGCTCCTGTGGCGCATTGCTCTTGTATTTTGCCAACAGGTCATTGCCGTTATGCAGGGCCTGTAGCTTGATGTTGCCTTTCTGTCCGATTTCTGCCAGATAAGCGGCTGGATCCATATCCCTTTTTGAGCCGTCAGCCGATACACTCTTCACTCCGAAATGCAGATGCTCGCCAGTGGTTCTGGTGCCGGTATTTCCCGACACCCCCAACTTCTGACTGGCATTAACCACGTCACCTACCTTTACTGCTATGTCAGACAGATGCAGGTAGGAGCATTGCACCTTGCTGCCATCCTCACGGCTGTATTCCACGGTGACGGATTTCCCTCCTGCCGTGTTCGCATTATGGTTCACCGCCACCACCTTGCCGCCGTTCTCCGTGGCCAACACCGCCTCATGGTTCGTCTTGATGTCAATGCCCTTGTGCATCTGCTGCTTGGTGGCATCCATCGGATCCTGGCGATTGCCGAAAGGCGAGGTGATGAAGAGAAACTCCTCTCGCTCCACAGGAAAGGAATACCCGGCAGACTGCGGTACATGGGCAGCAGGCATTTCTCTACGAGGATTATTCTCCACCCCGAACGACCGACCTTCTGCCCGCATCTCAGCCATCACCTCACTGTCATACTTGTCCAGTCCGTTGGCTTCAATGATGCGCTGCAGACTTGCAGCATAACCGCCGCCCGTGGCATAGCCGGCACGCTCAATGCCCTTCGTCCATCCCTTGTAGTCGTCAGGCGACAGCGTGAAGCACTGCGCATAACGCTTGTTCTGCTTCAGGAACTGCGAGTGATGCTCATAACTGTCACCCACGCTTTTGTACTTACAGAATTTCTCGTTGGGCCTATCATCCGTATAGACTCCATACTCTCCGCCATTCTTCAACCACGATGCCGTAGCCTTGATGCCAAAGTGGTTGTTGCATTCGCGCGACAGTTGGCTCTGTCCGTTGCTGCTCTCCAGTATGGCTTGCGCCAAGATGACGGAGGCAGGAATCCCATACATCCGCATCTGTTCTTTGGCTTCCTCCGCATATTGTGCGGCATACGCTGCGTTCTTTCCCATAAGCCTATCTCCTTAGACTGGTGTGTTGTTCTGTTTCTTGACTTTCCTGTGCCATCTGCTTTCCTGTCTCTTTTCCAGGTGACACCATCTCCGTAATTCCACGCTTCGATGATGTTGTCTGCTTCGGCATTTCCAACTGGTCACAGATGGCCACCCGTTCACCAGCACGAATGAGCTTCGGCAGATAGGTGTCGAGGGCATGATATGGGAATCCTGCCATTGCCAACGGCTTGCCTTCATCATCCTTGCGCCCATTGCTCTTTGTCAGCGTAATACCCAATATTTTGGATGCCTTCACCGCATCATCCTTGTAGGTCTCATAGAAGTCACCGCAGCGAAACAAAAGAATGGCATCAGGATGCTTCTTCTTCAAGTCAAGATATTGTTGGACAAGGGGAGAGACAGCAGCCTTGACAGCCTTTTCATCCTTCTTTTCTTCTTTCTTTTCCTCTTGTTTCTTCTCTTCCCTTTGTTCAGAGCTTTTATCTTCCTTAAGTACCACTTCCTTCTGTTCATCATGCTTATCGACAATTGCCGTCTCCGCTTGCTTCACCTCCGTCGCTTCTTCCTGCTTCTCTTGTGTACTTTGCTCGACATTGTTGTCTTTCTGCAATACATCAGCAAACAGCGAGGCGGCAAGGTTCTGCTTGTAGGAATCCCTGTCAGGAGCCACCCACAATCGTTGCCATTGTGACGGACTGACACTTCTCGGCTGCAACTTCTTGCCGTCAATAGTGGCTGCACACAGGCATTCGCCCGATTTGGCACGGAATACTGCCACACGCTGGATGCGGTTCAAATCAACCTCCTGCTCATTACCTCCGAAGATGTCCACCTTCAGGTCGGGTTTCGCCTCTGCCATAGCATAATACTTCTGTGCCAGTTCCTCACGCACACGCTCGATGTTGTCCATCGACTGCTTCAAGGTGGTGAAGAAATGATTGAGGTCTCCTTTGTCGGGATAGACGGCAAAGCCCTCCTTACCTTCGGGCTTGATGTACAATGCCCACCGCTCCTTGTCATCCTTTACCAACTGCACATTGTCGAAACCGATGTCACGGCTGTGGGTTACGGCCTCAGAAGCATCCAACGAGGATAGGTCTTCGATAGACCAGTTGCGCAGTCTTGATACCGTGATTTTCTTGTCGGCGAAATAACTGTCGTCGGGACGGAAGCCCAAGGCTCCGTCGGGATTGTAGAAACGCACGTTGTCATAACCCTCTTTCTGCAAGGCATTGGTGAAGCGTTGCTTGTTCATGCCCTTGATCTCGTTGTTCACCTCCAACGATGCACCCTGTGGCAGCACCACATCGGCGGTCTTGCTGGCATCATCACGCACGATGACCACAGTACGCTGCTCCTCGTTGGGATGCTGCTTGATTTCGTCTGCTACGAAGTAGTGGTTGGGCAACTGCACCTGTATCTGCGCCGTCTCTCGCTGATGCTGGTCGGTGGCATACTCCACCTTTTCACCCAGTTCGGCTTTCTTCAACACCTTCAGCGCACCGTTCACCTCACTCTCGATGGCATCAATCAGACAAGGGTCTTCCTTCAGTTCCCTCGTCCAATAGTCCACCATGCTAAGGCTGTCCTTTGACAGACGGGCAGGCAGTCCCAGTTCGAGCATCTTCACGCCCGAAGCTATCTCAGTGATGAGTCGTTCCTTCTTCACGGCATCCTCCGACGGGGCTTTGCCGTTCTTCATGACCATGCCCTCACGTGCCAACCGCTGCTGATGACCGGTGGCAGACACCAACTGACGCATCATCTCCTGTACATAGTCATTGTAGTGCTCGAAGTCACGCTGCCGTGGCAGGTAGATGACATCCTTCTCGGTGTCGTAGTGCGCCACACCCGTGCCGTCCTGACGTACATTCACGAGGTTGTCCTTCATCTTCTGAAGGAATCCGTTGACGCACCCATGCAGCTGCTTGTCCTCCTTGTCGCCATAACCTCTATCCTCCACCGTGCCATCCTTCTTCAATGCCGTAGTGTAGGCTGTTTCGTTAGCCATAGGCAGTAGCGTCTGGTCGATATTGAACAGCACACGGATCTCACGGTTTTTCACTCCCTTGTACTGCTGTTTGTCCTGTTCCGACAGTTCTGCGTATGCCTCCTTGGTGATGACATCGTCGGGATTGTTGCGGTTGACGTACTTATTCCAATTGTAATACAGGAACGGCACACCTTTCTCATGCTCCCTCACGCTCTCACCCCGTGCCTTCGCTTCGGAGAACTGCGTAAACAGATTGCTCTTGCAACCCTTGGCATCGGAGTCAAGGGCAAGGACAAGGGCATTGAACGGACTGACCGAAAAGCCCTTGGGATAGAGCTTCGGATAGAGTTTGCCGCTTGCATTCAACCAATGTCCCTTGGCATCCACCGCACTCGTCAGTGCCTCAGTGAGCAGCGACACCTGCTTCTCCGCCGTCCGCTTCTCAAATTCTGATTTCTCTTTCATGCTTTTATCTTTTTGTTTATCTCAATCACATTCTATAATTGGCTTACCAAGCCACCGTTCCCGACAATTTTGTTGTCGGGCTTCACTGTATTCCCCTCGGTCGCACCACGCTCTCCCGTGCCTGCTCTTCGTACTGCATTGCTGCCATCTGTCGCATCTGGTCGTTCTTGGCAAGTATGGCGTTAGCCAATGTATTCAGCGGCAATGCCCCCGACTGATGCGCCCCAATCACACTGTCAGGCAGTTGAATGGTACAAGGCACATGGTCAATGTTGGCAACGAGACACCGCCCTTGCAGCATCGGGTTGCTGATACGAGGATTGAGTGGTTCATCAGGATATTGGCGGTACTGAATGCGAGATGCAGCAGGACTAACTGTAGGTGCAATGCCTTCCTGCTGTTTCCTGCCCAGCACCTCATGTCCCGCTTTGTTGAGCAGATTGGCACCTCCCATACCCATCAACAGCATCTTCAGTATAGGATTCTTCACGAACATTCCAGCCACGATAGAGGCCAAAGGAAGGAGGCTATTGTCCATATTCAGCGATTTTGTCTTGCCAGTGAACAGTCCCACCAGTACATCGGGCAGCATCGCCAACACATAACCAAGGTTCTTGCCGATGTCTGAAAAGCCGTTCAGTCCAAAACTCTGCAACAGCCCGTCCCATCCATTTTCGTTTGTTTGTAAGGCTGTTTCCTCCTGCTGGACTACAGATGGTGTTGCCTCTTCAGTCGATGAATCAGGAGTTTCTTTCGGTTCTGCCTTCTTCTCCTTCTCAGCCTCTGCATCCAGTCTCGCCTTAACCTCCAGATACTCGTCTTCCTGTCCAGGCGCAACTATCAAGGGCACATCCTTGTACTTGCCTGTACGTTTGGTTGCTTCGTTTCTCTGAGGGTCAAGGAACGTACCTTTGTTCCAAGGAAAAGAGGTCTGCTCGGTTTGTTTCGTCCAATCCATAAAAGTGATATTGCTCGTGGGAATCTTGTTCTTGAAATGGCTGTTGGTAGCCTTGATATAGCTGTTCTCGTGGTTCTTGATGACTTTTGCCTGTTTGCGGAATGAGGCGAAGACGTTGGTGCCCGTACCGAAAACTCCCTTGCTGATACACTCCTCGACACAGACCTCTTGGCTGCTACCTTTCTTGCTTAGGTGCTCCATGCCGACATTCATCACCATATCGATACCGACAAACTTGGCGAAGGTTGCCCATGAGCCAATCCCTCCCATGGCCACGACATCGGCACCCGCTCCGGCTGCCCATCCCGCTGCCTTCTCTGTTCGAGAGGGCTTATAGGCTGCCTCTCCTTTGGCTTCTATCTCTGCGGCAAGGGGTGACTTGTTCAGTTCGTAGGGCAGACCGAACAGACTGCTTTGTGCCGCCTTGCGGATGATATAGTCGGCAGAAGATGTTGGCATACGGTCTTTCACCATTTTTTCTATCATCAGCTGCTCCATGCGGTGATCGATATAGGCGTATGCCAAATCACAACCGAGTTGTTTAGAGAGTGCATCGTACCGCTCTCGTCCTATCTCCGTCACCACCGCCTTGCGCCATTCCTCAGCCATCACGGCAAGGTCACGCTGCATATCCTTGTTGCCGACAATAGCCTCCTTGCACATCGCCAGATAGTCTTCGGTGGTCTTGCTGTTCCACTTGCCTGTAATCTTCAGCGTGGCGTATGGGTCATCACCAGGCATATTGGCAGTGGCCAATGAGCGTAGGATGCCAGCCGTACTGTTGGAGTAGGCTCGCATCTCGTCTGCCTGTCTGTTGGACAAGTCCCGTTGCACCCTGCCCATCACGGGGGCAAGGTGACACCCGAAGTAGTCGCCCATCAGACGCTCTATCTCTGCGAATCGCTGACTGTTCTTAACTGCCATATACCTTGTTTATATATTATACTGCTGTAATATCTGTTCCTTTGTCTGCTCGATGGCATTGTGATATATCTCCATCTGCTTAGGATAGTGTTCCTCCAACCATGCGTCCTTGTCCACTTGGCAGTGGATGAACTGCACGGCCATACGTTCCTCAATCTCCACGGAGGGTTCCCCCTCTTCCTTACCATTGAACCATGCCTTTGTCCACCATCTCACGCCAGCCCGGTCGGGATAGACGCTCACTATCCTCGGAATGTCGAAGCTCTGGATATCCACGTCCAAGTCGGCAAGAGGGTCGATGATGCCGTCATGCGTCAGGGCTTGCTCTTGGAGTTTTTTTTTAACACCTCGTCCATCGTGGAGGGATATACCTGATGTCGCATGGCAAGATAGTTGAGAAAGTCGGCAATGAGCAGGTTCTGCACCTTAGTCGCCAAAGGCATACAGCGGTTGCCGATGCCCAAGGGATTAGCCATGCTCGGCATGGTCTCGTAGAAATAATGCTTGCTCGCTCCCAACGAGAAGATGTTTCTCAACGACTGCTCCGTATGTTCGGGCAGAGAGTATGCTCCTTGTTGAAGGTCCTCGAAGTAGGAGGGAAGGAAGCGGAGCATCAATGCCTCTATCTCCTGACGGTCGGTGTCGTAGGGTGAAGGGATGTTCATGTCCAGTTCATTGATGCCCATTTGGGAATTGTGCTCCAATGCCTTGATATTGCCGTAGAGCATGGTGAGGAACTCCAACGGATTGATTTCCTCTCCGTCAAACCTCACCTCCATGTGCAGCAGGTCGCCACTGATGGCGATGGTCTGACCGGCCTTGACGCTTTGGGAGAAGTTGGCGAAGACATTGGAGAGATGCCTGTAAGTCACTTCGTATTTGCCGTAGCGGATGGTCTGGTAGATGCCATGCTCCGCGTCCGACCCAATGGCAGAGACGGTTCCCGTTGCCACCGCCGACAGCAGGTAATGGTTCACTGAGAAGTCTATGCCGTGATGGAAGAATGTTTCTCCCGTCACGGGATTTTTCTGCTCTCCGTAACCCAAGGACATCTGCACGTCCTGCTTTATAGGCTCCTCAAACGGCATACAGTAGCCGCTCGATGAGCGCAGTATCATTTCTTCTGTATATCTCATATCACTGTATATTGGTTATCGTTTCATCCCTCTGCTTTGGGTCTCTGCTTCTTTCATGTTCTGCCCATGTGAAGACGTACCGCCTCTGTTAGGCAGAGTTTGTGCCACCTTAGAATTGTTCCCGATGATCATCGCTCCAAGCAGGGCACCCGCAATCTTGCTCATCCAACCAAAGCGTCCGAATACCATGAAGGCGGCAGCCACCAGTCCGACGATGCTCATACCCGACACGTTGCCCTTGCCGATATTGCCAAAGAGATTGCCTATCATGTCGCATCCTACGCCTCCGAACATATTCCTAAAGAAATCACTGATGCCGCTGAACTGGGTGTCCATCTTTCCGGCTACAGTGTTCACCGCATCAACGGCTTCACCAGCCTTGCCCGTCAGACGTTGCACATCGTTGGCGGTTTGTGCCACCGCTTCCGTGGCATTCTCGCCGATGACAGCATCACCTACGATGCGTGCCACGCTCTTGTCTGTGGTCAGCTTCTCCCATGTCACATAGCCTGCGGCACTACCCACTGCGGCCGTCTGCATAGCCTTGCCGGCTCCCATAAGGGTGCGTTGCGGGTGGAGTGCCGCACTGCCTAAGGTCTTTCCAGTTACTCCGATGACATGGCCAGTACCTCGTGCCGCCTTGCCACCATATTTCAATAATGAACTCCAAAATCCCATATCTTATCGTTTTTTAATCACGGTTTGACTTCGTCTTCTTCTGTCACGACTCGGCATAGCTCGAACAAGTTCGGCTCTGCTCTCGCTGCTCCATCAGTTTACGTTCTTGCCCACCTGCTTCCACCGCCTCTTGGCAGCCGCTGCTATCTCGGCTTTGTTCGCTTTGGTGGGTCTTGCCCCTTCGTCTATCTCCATCCAAACATCGCCCATGGTGGTGTATTTCACCGCCCTCGTCAGTCGCTTCAACTGCTTGTTCATCTTCTTCAGTTTGGGTCGGATGCCGAAGACTATCTCCACACGCTCCTTCTCGGTCATCTTGTTGCCCGACAGGCATACCGTGCGTATGTCATTAACTATCTCGATGCTGTTCATAATCAGCTCGCGGTATATCTTGTTGCGCTTGGCTGACAGGGCTACGGCAAGTCCGTTGGCAGGATGGGCATCCAACTGCGCCACCAATCCACCCATATTGTCCACCAACTGACCTATCTCGTGATAGAAACCATATATCTGTGCGGCATAGCTGACGATGGAACGGAAGGAGTCCAGATAGTTGTTGAACTCCCGCTGCAGGTCGGTAGTGGCTTCCACTTCCTCCTTGGTCCAGATATGGCCGGTGGATTGTAGCAGCATCACTTTCTCCTGATTCTTCAGTTCTTTCTCCGCCTTGTTGGTGTACATCAGAATCATCCCCGCAAGAGTCGGGTCGTTCTGCGCCCGCACTCCTGCAAAAGATGATATAAACATAAAAATGGCAATTGATATGAAATACTTCATGACTGATTCCTTTATCGTTAATCACTGATGGTCATACGTCCTGCTCTGCGCCATCTGCTAAGGGCTTGGGTGGCTATCTCTCCATTGCTTCGGTCTATCATCCCTGCCGTCACGCCGTTCCACACATCGGTCATGGTGTAATATCGTATAGACAGATAAAGACGATGCAGCTTCTTGCTGAAGGCACTCAGCTTGTCGTTCAGTGCCCACAGCGTCTTGCTCCTTTCCGCACCAGTCAGCATGTTCTCTTTGCCTCCTTTGGCGACTGCATCTTTCAGCAGTGTGAAGACGGACACCAATTCCGTGGCGGTCTCCATATACAGGTTGTTCATCGAGAGGGTGGCAACGATGCCTTGCGGATTATTGTTGATGGCCTTGCGCATCTTACACAAGGTGATGAATATCTTCACTCCATCGTCGTACAGATAGGTACAGGCTTTGAGGGAAGAGGCATAACCACTGGCGGTTTTCAGATAACTGTTGTACTTCTTCTCCCATTCGTGTATCTTGGTGAACTCTGCGGCGATGGTATTCTGCAACAGGGCAGTCTTGGTCTGACCTTTGATTTCCTTCTCTATCTCACCGTTGATGGCTTCGTTGCCCTCTGCTAATGCCATCCATTCCAAAGGGTTGGCAGTCACAATCTGTGCATGGGCTGACGGCACGCTCAGTACCAATGCCACGACAATGAACCAAATCTTATCTATTCGTAATCTCATATACGCCCTTTCTTCGTTTGTTCGTTTCTACTCTTGTTCGTATCACACTCACCACGTCATAGCTGTTGCTGATGCCGGTCATTTCCAGTTTCGGTGTCGTTCTATCCATCGACAACACGGTCACGCTTTTCAGTCCGCATAACTGTTGTATCAATGTCTGATGCTCGGCAAAGTCCACCACTCGGTACAACTCCATGTAGTTCACGCTCCGCTGAAACACTCCGTGCTCACAGATGAGTTGCTCGCTCCCGATATGGTAGCGGATACTCCTCAGATAGATGAATCGGTAGAGTAAACAGAGGGAGAACAGGAGGCTGAAGACAAGCAACAGGGTACTATATGCACAACCGGGCAATCCTCCGATTAGGAGCATTGCCACGCACAACAGCAACAGAGGCAGTTCGTTGATGAAAAACTGTCCGATGCTGGGGCACAAGGTGATGATGCTATTATCTTCTTGTCTCATACGCTTCTATGATATGTGTTCTTTTCTTCTTTTTCCCTTTGTTTCTCTGCCTTGCCGGCTGCGATAAACTCGGCATAGTCGAAGGTATCTGGTTCGCCCTTGGCAATCAGTTCTGCTGATTTCTTGTTGAGCAGCGCATCGTTCCAGTCCTTGTAGCAACCCAATGGATGATAGGCTTGCACATGCTCGTGACGGAAGCCCATCTCTGCTGCCACCTTCCTGAAGTTTGCAACAAACTGCCGCCCTGCATCGTCCTTGTCAAAACCCAAATAGTGCCGTGCGTTGGGAGTAACGGACAGAAGTCCTCGCATCTGTCCCTCGGTGGGTGTGCCGCCCGTAGATACATACACCATCTTTACAGGATTTATCTGATACTCTGCCATGGCATCGTAGGCACTCTCAAACCATACAATTTCGCTTGCTTTATCCAACGGCTCGCCCGTGAGGTTGGCAATCCACAGTCCTTCACTGCTGTTGCTTCCTTCTGCCTTGCCCTTGTAACCGCCGCTACCGTCCATCTTCGGTCGTCCTCGTTCCTCAAAGCCCACAGTCTTGTCGGGTGTCTTGGGCAGTACAAGCGGAAAGGCAAGGTTGGCAAAGGTAAGTCCATCCGTCCGATGCTTAGTAGCCAGACAGAAATGCCGATGAAAAGCATACTGCGTATAGAGGTCGATGCCTCGGAACTTAAAATAGGGATAAAACCTTTTCTGCGTTTCCCTGTCCTGCGGATTGAACTTGTGGATGTCGTAGTCATTCAGGTTGAATGGCTTTCCGTCCTTTCTTGGTTCTGTAATCTTCGATGGTCTGTCCTCTATGGGTTGGTTGAGCAGTCGGTTGCAGACGAGGTTGACGAGTCGGTCAGGAGACATTCCCACCTTGTTCTCTGAAAACATTTCTGGATGCTCCTTGATGAACGAAATGACATTATACACCTTCTGCTGCGGTGGTTGGAAGCAACATTTCCCATTCTGCGTGACAATGAACTTATCACCACGCACCCGTCTGCCCTCACTGTCAGTACGCACATACGACGGATAACGCAAGCCATCTCTCTTGTTCAGATGATACCCTGCGTCCACCAGTACTTCCTGTATGCTCAACCTGTCCAGAAAGTCATCGTATGTCAGTTCACTACTCATTATAAATTATAAATTGTAAATTATACATTGTTAATATCCTCTCCTTATCTCCGTGGCAACATGATTTGCTTCTGCCTCAAAGTACCTTGCCGCAATCTCCTGTGGCGAATCCACTCCCGGTTTGAAGTAAGGACGTGGACCGCCATGATGCTCTGCATAGAACTCCGGGGCTGGATGGTGATGATGGTGGCTTATGTCATGCGCCACCTCTGCTGTAACGACTGCTCCTGCCGTCAGAGCCGCCAATATCTTCGTGCCCAGTCCGGCGTTGGTTTCGGGGCGTGTCTTCATATCCACTTCACTGAAAACCTTGGAGAAGAGTTTCATGCGATGGTAGTCATCCACCGCCAAGAACTTGTCGTAGTCCTTCTGCTTGATTTCGTGCGTGATGGCTTCTCCATTGATAATGGCGGTCATGCGATACTTATCTTCGCCTTTCTTATCTCCCTCCATCGGAGGCACTTTCTCCACCATGATGTCACCGACTTTCACTTCACGCCCATGCGCTCCCTCACGATACCAACCCTTGTTCTCATTAATCAAGGCAAGGTCTTCACCTCTCACCATGGCATCGCCTTGCAACACGTCACGTCTGACAGTCTCGTCCTCTTCCAACGGAAGCAACCGTTCCTCGTCTTGTTGCTGACGCTGCTGCAACTCCTGTTCAAGTTCGGGATGCAGATGCAGGTCGATGCGCTCCTTGCTATTCAGTGTGTCCATCAGGATTTTGTCAGCAAAGTCGTCCTTGATGATGCCATTCAGCAGTTCCAAGCGTTGAACGACGGGCACTTCCTTGATGGAGTTGGAGGTGAGTTTCTTCAGTTCCTCATCTGTCAGGTCATACACCATGTCGGCATTGACGCTGTTCGACTGAATGGTCAGCGTCTTCGCATTCTCATCAATGATGATGCCATGCGATGCCAGACACTCCTGCCACTTCTCATTGGTGAAATAGACAGGCGAGGTAATCAGTTCCTTATAAGGCTTGGCTGGCTCCGTGCTTCTCGTGCGGCTGATGGAAGGCATTATGATTCCCTCCAAATCTTTCAGCACATCCTGTTGCTGAGGGCTATAACTCTGTTGCTGTCCCTTATAATAGAACCCATAACCGCCGCTCTGCAATTCGCCAGGCTTCATTCTGCCGTCCCAACGTTCAGGCACAATCGGGGCTTCGGGGAAGAACAATCGTCCTCCAACTCTGCGAAGATGGAATCCCTCCTGACTGCGTGGTGTCCAACCTAAAAAGGGTGGTGGCATATCGATGCGCCCCATCCGTCCATACTCGCCGATACCAACACGATAGCCGTGCAGCCCCATAGCTACACGACCGTTGGCATTGCGTGCATGAACGAAGTTCTTGGGCATATAGAAGTCGTTGCCCACAATGCCCGTAAAGGTATTGTAGGCTAACTTGTTGGCATGATTCGTACCCCAGTCGGTCAGAGCCAACATCTGCTTCTCGGTGATGTTATAGGTAAGCAGCGGACTGTCATGCCCTTGCACCACAAGCTGATAGCCGCTGCCATTACTCACCACATGAGCCTGCATACCATTGCGCATGAGCAAGTCACGCATCTCTGGTTGCAGGTCCATCTGTTGGGGATTCGTATTCTTTCTTATCGCCATACTTATTCTTCACTCTTCATTCTTCACTCTTCATTTATCATGCTTCACCGTTCTCTATTGCCTTCTCCAGTTCCTCATCTTTGTGATGGACAAACTGCTCCGCACTCTCTTCACAAATGCAGAGTCCGTTGTTCAGACAATAGCTCTCATATTCTTCCTGCCATTCAGCAGAATGATGGTTGACATACTCCAACCAACCGTACTCGCCGCTCTGTATCTTCTCGACGAGCACATCCTCTGGATAATATTTATTTGATGCCATATACTTATTATATTATGTGTAGATTATTTGTGCATGGAAAAAGAGGCGCGGTTGCGCTCTCCATTCTTCTTCTGCTCATTCCAAAGTTCTTCCGTGTATTCCTCTTCAGGCACATAGTCAAGATTACCGTCATCGCCCATTACCCAACAGCCATAGCACCCGAAGGTGTATTTGTCCCACTCTCGCTTGGTGTTCTCCTTCCACTTCTGACTGTCGCCTTGATTAATCCTTATGCCGGTCTTATCGTTCAGGTCAATACCCACCGTCACCTGTTCGTCCTCCATGATGAGCGTGAGCGGCTCACCCTTCTGCATCACGGTCAGTTCTGCCGAACTCAGTTTCAGTTCATCCTTCAGCACCTCCAAGTTGCGCCCGATGACAGGCGTAGGTACCGACATCACCTGATTGGTCTCCGTGTCAATCTGCACGAAAGCCTTGCTGCTCCTGCCATCAGCATCCTTAACATCGGCAAGGATAGCCTTTCCAGCCAGCAAGTCCTCCTGCTGTTCCTGAGTAAAAGCCTCCAATGGTGATTTCTCCAACTGCGGATAGAAGACCACATCCACCTTGCCGTCCTCCATACGGACCAACGCAAATCGGGTGCGGCTCTTCAATGTCTCGCCCTCATCATTATTCACCTGAATGGGCAGCAACGGTGAACGTCGTCCCTGACCAATATCTTCCAACGCCCACATGGGCAGGTCTTCAATCTTCTCTTGTGTGAGACCAAAACGAGCCAGTGTCTGATAAGGCACCTCGCTCTCTTCAAATCGTACTTGCTTCATACTTTAACTTTGAATTTGAAATTAAACTCATGCAAAGTTATATACCTATTCAGAGACAAGCAGAATTGCATAAGATAATGCGTGTTATTTTTGACGATTATTATTATTTGAGTTTGATTTCTGCTCAAAAATCAAACTCGATTGCTATATTATGTTACAATCTTCTTGTCTTCCCTTTGTTCTTTATGCCAGTCAAAGAATTGCTTGTTACTTTTGCACCATGAAACGATTTCTACTCATCACAATAGCAGCAATATTCTGTTCATCAGCAACAGTATGCGCTCAGTTCAATACCGTCACACAGACTAAGGTACACCGCAAGGCTGTGCCAAAAACGACGCAGTCCGCAACATCCGAACAACTGCCTCCGTGCTCGCCGCATCAGCGGCGAGACTCTCTTGCCTTTGCCCCATTACAAACCCAAACGGAGCAGACCGACCGCCACACGGCACTTGTCAGTCCACTCCGTCATATCTCTGTCACCAGCCCTTTCGGCTACCGCAGAGACCCATTTACAAAAAGAAAAGCCCTACACAACGGGCTTGATTTGAAGGCAAATTACGAACCCACATACGCCATGATGCACGGCGAGGTCATCAAGGTAGGCAAGGACAAACGTTCAGGCCTCTATGTCACCCTCCGTCACGGCGACTTCACCGTCAGCTATTGCCACCTCTCCCAAACTCTCGTCACCAAAGGCACCCACGTCCGTCCCGGCATCATCATCGCGCTGACAGGCAACAGTGGTCGCAGTACTGGTCCCCACCTGCACCTCACACTCAAAGACACAAAAAAAGGACGAGCCATCGACCCGTCCATTCTTCTCAATCTTATCAAGCATCCACTCTAATAGAACGCCTTGTCTTTTGTCGTTCACATCACCCCTTCCGCATTGCAATAATGTCTTAAATATCTAATCCTCAACAATTTCTATTCTTGAAAAACAAGTGTTTTATTCACGAATATAATATGATTTCGTGAAAGATGTCATAAGATGATACTAATATCTATGCTATTTGTCAATAAAGAACCCGTTTCTATGCAGATATTCTGAAACGGTTAGTGTTCCAATCCCTATCTGCTCACACAACAAAGGAAGTTTCTTGAACAACTTACCGTCATTCTGCTGCCTTGTTTCCTCCGTCATTACTTGCATCTCTTCCAGATGGATAGCGTCCGAGTGTCGTACATTCAGTGCATAAATGATAATCTTAGCATCACCTGTTTTAAGGTATTCTTCCTTTTGCTCTATGTATTCTTCTTCAGTCAGTTCCTGCTTCTTCAGTCTTACACAGAAATTGTTGTCTATCATGTTGCTGAATCTCTCTGGGGCACATGGAAATAGATCCTTTGTCGGAATGACCAATTTCTTGTCTTTGAGGAAAGGCATCTTTTCAACTGCAATTCCTTTGGAGGTGCGTTTTGATTCATCCAGAATCACATCAAGTAGCATCAAATCCTTGCGGGAGAACGCCTCTTCCAGGAATGAGTACAACTGTCCGTCCTTATCCAAGGGAAGATAATTCTTGGCAATCATCACCAATGAGCATGTATCAACAACTATCGCCATAACTCCCTCTCAAAATTTGCTGGTTTGACATTGAGTCTCGAACAGAAAGTGGTCTCGTTGACCACTCCATTGAAATAGGCATATTGCATGGTTTTCAAGAATAGCGGAGAAATGATGGGCTTTGGTGTTCGCCCGCCTCTCTTCTCAGAGTTTTTCAACTTTTCCTGTTCCTCTCTTCTTCTGTATTCCTCTGCCAATTCACTCTTGACATTGCTGTAGCTCGAATAGCTGATTTTCCTGTCGATATACATCCTTGTATATAAGGCAAGACGGCTAATGTGCGTCCGTGCACTGATAGCCTTGAAGAGGTCAATGCAGTAGTCGTTACGGGAATCTACACATGCTATGTTAGCAAGTGTTTCTGCTTCTTGTCCCATAATGAACTGATATGCAAAATCATTGCACCATCTTTCGACATCACTGTATGAAGTCTGTGCCGAGATGTCCATCATGTCCACCGACTCCACTTCTTCAATCCCCAATAGACAATGCCCCAATTCATGCGCCAGAGTGAATATTTCTCGCTTGTAATGCTTATGATGCTTAAGCACTATCACATTGGGCTTAAGGTAAAAACCGTCAATGTTGGTTTTCTCTTTCTTGTTCCATGTCTCTATGTATTCAAAGACAAAAATGCCATGATCGGCGATTTTTTCTATCATCTTCACAAGAAACTGCCTATGATTGACAGTTTCCCCGGGATAAAAAAAATCTCTTGCACGTACGGCTACTGTCTTAGGGTCATCTTGTAGGGTGTAGTGTTCTATGTCAAACTTCACATCCAGTTGCGACAGTTTGTTGTATGCATCCAAAGCGTTTTTCAGACTCTCGAATCGGTTTACAGTACGGATCGACTCCAAGTTCAGCTCTGTTCCGAATGAGGTCTTGCGGAAGAAGATACTGCTGCTTGCATTGGTTGACAACTTAGAATAGTCTTGAAAGAAACTGACTTCTTTGTCGAATATCTCACCTATACGCTTCAACACCCCCAAATCAATAGAATCTCCACTGATGTCTGCGGCTCCTGTTATCCGTTTCCTGCCTTTGTTCAGAAGAGACAACAAGTCATCCACCGACATCTTGTATAATGCCAGCAGGTATTCTAAACGTTTCTTGTTAATCTCTACTTTCATATCAGCCTCGATTGAACTATTGTTGTTTTGATGCAAATGCTTAGGCACAATTTTGCGTTGCAAAATTACACATTTTCACTTAAATGGGCGAATTTTCATGCTGAATATCACTGGAATTTATGTTTATTTTGCTAAATCGCTACATTTCGCCACCAAAAAGACACAAAAATAGGACGAATCATCGACCCGTCCTTTTGTTTTTAGCCTTTTTCGTTCTAACCACAGCCTGCAATGTTATTCATCAACTGGTTCATCACTCGCATGTCTCATTTCGTAAACTGTCCATAAGGCTAACACACATTCAATGGCTATCACGGTAATGGCCGCAGTCATGCCCCACCAGTGGGCAATAAGCATAAAGATGCCAGCCTCAATGCACAACGCAAAGAGGATGGTAACAATAAGTGATAATATTCTATTCATTCTACGGTAACTGATTTAGCAAGGTTTCTTGGCTGGTCAACATTCCTATCCTTGTTGATGGCGATGTAATAGGCCAGCAACTGCAATGGGACGGAAACAACGAGAGGTGTAAGGCATTCGGGTACGTCGGGCACTTCAAGGCAATGGTCGGCGATGTCCTTCATTGCGTCATTGCCCTTGGTAATGATGGCGACAACCGTACCGCCACGCGCCTTCACCTGCCTTACATTACTGATTATCTTGTCATACAGCGAGTCCGTTGGAGCAATGACCACCGTGGGCATCTCGCTATCTACAAGTGCAATCGGTCCATGCTTCATTTCCGCAGCAGGATAACCCTCCGCATGGATATAGGATATTTCTTTCAGCTTCAACGCACCTTCAAGGGCGGTGGGGTAGTTGTACCCACGACCGAGATAAAGGAAGTTGCGGGCATAGGTGTATATCTTCGACAAGTTCTTGATTTTGTCAGCAAGTCCCAACACATCTTTTATATACCTTAATTCCGCAACACTATTATAAATATAACTTTTTAAGTACCTGAGCAACAAAAAGTTGCTCAGGATTTTGTCATGTCAGATTTTTCACCTATCTTAGTGTTGCAAATCAAAATATGTATCAAACCCGACAGACATGGCAAAGAAAGCAATAAAATCTGAGAAACTCACTCCTTTTGGAGGAATATTTGCAATGATGGAGCAATTTGACTCCACATTGTCATATGTAATTGACACAACCCTCGGTCTAAGATGCAGGCTGTATGGTTATCAATACAGCGAAATCATCCGTTCTCTCATGAGCATCTACTTCTGTGGCGGCTCATGTATTGAGGATGTCACAACTCATTTGATGCCCCATCTCTCGCTTCATCCGACACTTCGTACCTGCAGCTCTGACACTATCCTCAGAGCGATAAAGGAACTGACGCAGGAGAACATTTCATACACGTCAGATACGGGTAAGAACTACGATTTCAATACGGCTGACACCCTCAATACCTTACTGCTCAATTGTATGTGTGCAGCTGGTCAGCTGAAAGAGGGTGAGATGTATGATGTTGATTTCGACCACCAGTTCATAGAAACAGAGAAATATGATGCAAAGCATACATACAAGAAGTTCCTTGGTTATCGACCAGGTGTGGCGGTTATTGGAGATTTGATTGTCGGCATTGAGAACAGCGACGGCAACACAAACGTCCGTTTCCATCAGAAGGACACGCTGAAGAGATTCTTCGAAAGGTTTGAACAGAACAATCTTGTTATCAATCGTTTCAGAGCTGATTGCGGCTCGTGCTCTGAAGAGATCGTGGAAGAGGTTGCCACCCACTGCAAGACCTTCTATATCCGTGCCAACCGCTGTAGTTCGCTCTACAATGACCTCTTCGCTCTCAGAGGCTGGAAGAGGGGAGAAATCAACGGCATTGAGTTTGAGCTGAATTCCATTCTTGTAGAGAAGTGGAAAGGCAAGACATACCGGCTTGTGATTCAAAGGCGGAAACGGATGGACGGTGAGCTTGACCTCTGGGAAGGAGAATACACATACCGCTGCATCCTGACCAACGACTACGAGCCTTCCGTAAGAGAGATTGTCGAGTTCTATAACCTCCGCGGAGGAAAGGAGCGCATCTTCGATGACATGAACAATGGTTTCGGATGGTCCAGATTGCCCAAATCCTTCATGGCAGAGAACACAGTGTTCCTTCTTCTTACAGCACTTATCCGTAACTTCTACAAGGTCATTATCCAAAGACTTGACGTAAAGAGGTTCGGACCCAATAAAACAAGTCGCATAAAAGCGTTTGTCTTCAGATTTGTCTCTGTACCAGCCAAATGGATCAGAACATCAAGGTGGTATGTGCTGAATATCTATACCTGTAATAATGCTTACGCAGATGTATTCCAGACTGATTTTGGATGACGACTACAACTTATGGGTATGATACTGCGTATTGTCTCAAGTCGCATTGTGGGGTAAGGGGGTATTGTAGGCAGAAGTGGGTATTTCAGCCTCAATTTATCTAATAATTCAGTAATGAGAGAACGTGTACACGTAAATAGGACGATGAAGGACTTAGTTGCGGATTTGAGGCTTATGAAAAGCGTATTGCTTTCTCAATACATGCCGTTCCTCTTCGCTCAGCGACAGGAAATAGGCTTTCCATCCCGGACAGAAATTGATGTGCCATCGCCAAAAACGACCCAACAATGACTTGGGTGAACGGTCGTATCGCCGCCTCAGTGGGCACTGCTGACAGTTATGTTTCTTTTCCAATACTTTATCTATTTATCTTTCGTAAAACTCTCGTGGCAAAAATAAGGATTATTTTCAGTGATCAAGCACACAGTTCATTAAAAAAGAGAGGATTTGCTAAGATTCAGAATAACGACGAGCCATCGACCCCAACGGGAGTCGAACTTCAAGTAACCGCACATGATACAATGTGCGGGTCGAAGTGCCTTCCCAATCCACGACCCCAACGGAGGTCGAACCTTTCTACAGATTATATGGTTCGACCCCGTTGGGGTCGGATGTATAGGAGTCATCTGGCCATCCGCAAGTCTTTGACATTGCGGTTAACGGGGGTGAGACCCTTTTCAGGGTCTGTTTGTTTGCACACCTTCATTCTACATAAACGGCTAAATTCAAATATTAAAAGCGTTTACATATTGCAACGTATTTATCTGTTATGCTCCTATTAAATTGTTCTATATCCTTATACTTTTCAACTAAATCCTTTATCACAGGCGCATTTAAATCGACGTTTAGGGTATATTGAACAAAAGCACGTAGCATCTCATAATTATAATTTACTCAAGTTTCGGATTTAGGTTGAGAGGATAGATTTGGGCATAAAAAAGGCTTTGAGGATTTCCGTATGTCACGGAAATTTAGTAATTTAGAGGTGCCCAAACAACTAATTACAATCACTCAAAGCCATGAGCAAAATTACAAAAATTCCATCGGAGATCCGCAACTTTTTCACGGGAAAACGAATCAATCCCGCATTTTCCAAGTTTATGACCCTCCTTGAGGGGATGAGGATTTCAGACAAAGATCTCGGAGGGAAAAAACGTGAGAACTGTCAGCTTACCAACCTTCAACTTTTCCAGATCATATTGATTCTGCCGTTTATGGCCGTCCCGGGTTTTTCTCATTATGCCGGATCGTCAATCTCGAAACTGTTCGGGGGTAAGAAGGACCTACTCTATTCGTTTATGGCCAAGGACAATATAGACTAGCAACATCATCTGGCACATCGCCTGTCATCTCATCAAGGCCGTGACCATAAGGAAAGACTATCAAAAGAGCCATCTTCCGGCAGTGCTTATTGTGGATGATTCCGACCTGCCGAAGACCGGATTGAGGATGGAGTGTATTGGCAAGATATTCTCGCACGTGTTTCAGCGGTGCATTCTCGGCTACAAGCTGCTGGCCCTGTGCTGGAGCGACGGCCGCTCTCAATTTGTCGTGGACTTCTCGATTCACGGCGAGAGAGGGAAGGTCGATGGCAAGGAACAAGGTCTTACGGCCCGGCAGCGCGAGAGGCGCTACAACCGCAAGCGTGACAGAGACTGCCAGACCGAAAAACGCAAGGAAGAGTATTTCGTATCCAAGCTTGAGCGCCTGAAGAGCATGGTGAAGAGACCATTGGAGGATTGTTCGCCGATATATATGAAGGCGTACACGAGCTCACCGTCGTGGAAAAGATCTGGTCAATCATTATTGATGTAATAGCAATCGTGGCTGAGATTTTTACCATTGACGAGAACGAATTGATGGAGCAAATTATACGGGATAACCGCAGGTTCAAGGCCATGCAACTGATCGCTCAGACTGCATAAAACCTAAATCCGAAACTTGAGTAAAATACATAACTGTAATAATCTACTACTAATCTAAAATAAAGCGATTATAAGCTATCCTTTTCCCTGTGTTTGTTTTAAAGTTTTCACCTATACACTTTTTTATCTTTTCCTGTTCTTTTTCTTTATCCATAACCATTAAATTTTCAAGCAAATCAGCTTCCCATTGTATTTGAAAATCAAGTCCATTAATTTTAGATGGAGTATGGTGGTTGCCTATTATAAAGCATATTCTATCAATATTTTTGTTATAGCCTACCTTTTTTAATATTTCTTTCGCTACTGCTGGTCCTTCCTTTTCTTGATAGACACCATCAATAGAACCGTATTTTTTTTGTGCTTCAACCGCACCAATATCATGTAGTATAGCAGTAATACTGATGAATTCTTTTTCTTCCTCTCCGATATTTTCTCCGTTCATTATATCTTCTGCATTTTTCAAAACTTTAAGAGTATGCTCTATGCCAAAAGGTATTTCTTTGAATACTTCTTTCATCTCTATAATAATTTTTTCTTTAAACATAAATTGCCTCTATTTATTCTTTATAGGTGTTTTAGTTCTATCTATCCATTTTTTTATTGGCCGATACAATCAGCATCATGGGACGGCGCATTTCATCCTGCATCCCCGGAATATCCATCATGTTTTCCGGCGGCTGTGGCTCCACAATCTGATTTATTATAAAACCATTTGAAAGCAGCGTATTTAGATATGTGGTCAGTGTTCTATGATATTTTGTAACCTTTTCTCCCAAAAATACAGCTGTCCGTTTGCCCTCATAATAATAATTATCCACTGGAAAATGCAGTATTTCTCCTTTTTCGTTATAATGCCAGTCTTGTGTTCCATAGGCAGTAAAAACAGGATGTTCAACCGTAAAAACTAGCTTACCACCAGACTTCAGTATTCTATATATCTTTTTTACTAAAATCTCATAATCTGCTACATAGTGAAACGCAAGTGAACTTAATATTACATCAAAACTCTCCTCTGGGAATTCCACATCTTCTATAGCACAGCATTTATATTCAACCTGTGGAAAATGTGTTTTTTCTTTGGCTACCTCGAGCATTTTATGAGAAATATCAACACCTACAACAGAAGAAGCACCGTGTTCCATCGCATAAATACAGTGCCATCCATAGCCGCATCCTAAAATCAAGCACACGCTTATCTTTAAAATCCGGCAGCAGCTTTCTCAATGTTTCCCATTCTCCTGCACCGGCTAGTCCCTGCTGTGAGCGACTCATTTGACTGTATTTTTGAAAAAATATATTATCATCATATTTGTTTTCTTTCATCTGAATTCCCCTTGTTTAAAAAGTTATTTATCTCCGTTGCAATTTTCTTCACTTCTTTATAAGGCTTCCCGGTCATATCATAGCATTCAAAAAGTGAAAGACCGAGTAATTCAAAAATATGATTAACCCTTTGGCGTATTTTTCAGGTTTATATTAAAAAGTTTCAAGCAGTTTTATAGCTTTCTTTTCGCCTATTCGAACGTGGTGGAAAGTACGCGAACATAAATTCCCGCGCCCCTATGCGCACGCAGTGCGCTCACGTGCCGAAGGCACATATCGCGCCAGAGGCATATCGCACGCGAATGAAATGTAGCGTATATCGCAAATCCGTGAGGATTTATATCGCTTTAGTTTGTCTGCTTCGTCAGACAAACTAAACTTTCCACGTGGCTGGAGAGGACAGAATGAATGTCATTTGAGTACGTCCGTTCTCGGAAACATATCCACTTCGCTTTTGGCACTATCGGTATACGGGAACATATCCAATCTCTCTCAGGAATGTATACCATACTTTTAAAAGGCAGAATAGCATTTTAACTAATGCTACCCTACCTATAACTAAACATTTACAGTTGCATGTGGCCTATTGTTTTTAGCCGTTAAATATTTTATAACTATTAAATAGCGATACAAATTGTTCGAAACTAATATTGTTTATATCATATATTCTCGCATATTTTAAAGCTTTATTAAATTGATTTTTTGTAAACAGTTTTTCATACTCTTTGTTAACCCATTTCATTACAAAAGTTTCATATTTTTTTCTCTCTTTAAATGCCATTTTTGCTGGCTTTCTTTTTAATACAATTAATGCGCTATCCACTTTAGGTTTTGGATGGAAATAATACCTGGGAATTTTTGCTAATATAGAAATATCTACCTCTGCCATTAACAGCAATGCTAGTGATCTGTTTGTATCTAATAACATTTTAGCAAAACCATATTCTACTATTAAATAACTTATTGTGGCTGAACTTTCAAAAACAATTTTTCGAATTATATTTGTGCTTATGTTGTAAGGTATGTTGCCAAATATTTTATATGGATTGTGGCTAGGAAATGTAAATTTTAGTATATCATCATTTACTATTTGATAGTTAGGATAATTTAAGAGCTTATTACGAGTTACCTCACATAATTTAGAATCAATTTCTATCGCCGTAACAAAATTACATCTCTTTACCAATTCAGCAGTAAAATGACCTTTCCCTGCACCTATTTCAAAGATGTTATCTTTTTCATCTAAACTTATGCAATTCATTATTTTTTCTATGTGATATTTTGAAGTAATAAAATTTTGACTATCTTTTATATTTACTTTGTTCATTATAACCCCTCCTTAATTTATTTCATTAACAAACAGTTTTTATGTTTTCATTTGGATATAGTTTTTTCTTATCTGGTCCTATCATAGGATACACCTCTCTTTCATACTTTTATATATTTTCTATCGTGTTTTATATGATTCATTATTTTGATACCATAGCAAAGCATCCTTTTCTAGTTGCTTTACAAATGCATCCTTACCAGTGCAGTAGCCTTCAATATCCTCCGAGAATCGATAAGCCAGCTCCATCTTTAATTCACCATACTCTAAAGCGATGTCTGGATGTGTACGCAGAAAGTCCCTTACTGCTATATGCCTATTAATATCTTTGTGATTGCTTTGCTCAAAAATATGAATCTGGTGTGTCCTGTTATCGCCGCCTTTGCGGAAATATCTACGTCCTTCAATACCAAACTCACCCATACACTCATAACCAATCGCTACAAATTCTTTGTTATGCTTATCAACCAAACTAATATTTGTCACTACGGGCATTATATCAATGATTGATTTAGCGGCTAACCCTTTGACTGCTGTACTGCCAATATGGTAAACCTCCACCAATATATCCTTCAATATATTCTTTATCTTCTGTGATTCATTTTCATACTCTACTTCCCAAAAGGGGTCGTACGGAACTACTCGTATAAACAATATAAACCCTCCAATCTCATTCTCAACGAATAATATTTTTAGAAAAAAGTCTTTATACTTTTTAACAATGGAGCCGCCAGCCAGAACAGACTATACTGATCAGCGACTACCTTAAATTTAATGTTTCAGATTTATTTTCTTATCTCTAATTTCATAAACTACATCAGCTACATTTTCGAGTAAGCGTTTATCGTGGGTGATAAACACGATAGTTCCGGCATACTCCTTCATTAGTATTTCCAAAGCCTCTAAACTTGGTATGTCAAGGAAGTTACTGGGTTCATCCATTAGTAGGATGTTATATCTACCCATGAGCATTTTAGCTAGCAACAATTTTATAATTTCTCCACCGCTTAAAACAGATAAGCTTTTTCCAATATCGTTCTGTTTGAACCCCATAGATGCTAGCACTGAACGAATTTCTGATATATTGTAATCACAATCCTCCTGCATAAACTCCATGACATTCTGATTACTGTTGTACTTGTAACCATTCTGTGCAAAGTAACCTATTTTTGCCTTAGGTGAAATAGAAATTCCTTCTTCATGGTTTAAGATCTGTCCTGTACTAATCCCTCTGTATCAATCAATTCGGGGGGGGGGTAATTCGTGTTTCCATAATCTCAGTCTATGATTTGAATATATTCCGGCTTCACCTCAGCTGAAACCGCCAGTAGGTCGGGAATAATGACGACAAGCTGCCGACCTCTCTTTTTTGCCACTTTTATGAAGTAGCCCTCCACCTGGTCGAACGGTCCGCCATGTACCCTTACTCTTTTACCTTTTTCAATGTTGATTTTATCTTTTTCCTTGTTGATTTCGCTGATTTTGTAGAAGTGTACCTCTTCATCTGCCTGCTTGCACACCTTGATGAAGTTGGTCATGTCTTCATCAGGTACAGTCAGATAGACAAGTTCTCCGCCACTTTTCCATGTGACAAACTGTAGGTCGTAATAATAATTGTGTTTGAAATCAACAATCTTCTGATGACTTGCATGCACAAACACCAGACTATGGATGACGGGTACCATGAAAAAGACTTTCTTGCCCTTGACAGTGCGAAGGACTTTCTGCTTGGGTATGAAATACTCTAAGCCATACGTTTCATTAGAGAGCCGATCTTCGGCAGTATTCTCGTTCTTGTAGGCCCGCATGACATACCACAGTATCTTATCCTTGTCCAATACATTCACCATACTGTTTTGACATGTGTTTTTTGAGAAAAGAACGTACTCATGGTTCATCCCGATATGCGTATCGGTCTGTATATCAGCAACTTTCTATGTGTTTCAACTACAATAGTCATCTATTCTCATCTTTCTGAGTCCACCCCCTGCAAAGCCCCTCTTTACGACATAAAAATTCGGTCGGAAAAGGTATGCAAAAGATGTTTCTCTCTTTAAGAGAAATATCGTTTTGCTAAACAGTTGATATTGAGGTATCATTTTATCGTAAAAGACATATTTGCTCAACAATTGCTTGACGGAAATCAACAAATTTTAGCATTTTTGTAAAAAAGTCGCTATATAATTTGGTGAATTGGAGTTATTTTCATATTTTTGCATCCCGAAGAGTTTCTCTTAAAGAGAGAAACACCTTTTTGCTCAACAATCCCCGACTTTTTTATTATAGTTGCGGTATCACACCGCAATACAATAGTTATAAATATTGAAATAAAGGTGCAGTGAGACGCTGCACCTCCTAAAGAGAATTGATGATGAGATTGTTGGCGTTGTCAACGACAGAGGTGTCCAATGAGGAGAGGTATATCTGTGTGGTTTTCTCGGAGTCATGCCCCAATGCCTCGCTGATAGTAGATACGGGCACGTTCTTGCTCTTGGCTATGCTTGCCCAGGAGTGGCGGGCTACGTAGGTGGTCAGGGGTACGGACAGGCCTATCATTTCTCCGATTTTCTTCAACTGCTTGGTGATACGGCTATAGGCATTCTTGTACTGTCTCCAGAATATGGCTCCCTCTCCTTTTGCTATAGGGAGCAGGTAGGGAGAATCATCTGTTTTGTACTTCGCCACTATCTCCTGCATGGCAGGTTCCCATTTGATGTGCAACTGTTGTGAGGTCTTCTGACGGCGGTAAATGAGCGTACTGCCATGCAGATTGCTTGGTGTAAGTTGTGCCATATCGATGAACGACATCCCACGGGTATAGAAACTGAACAGGAACATATCCCTTGCAAGCTCCAAACGGGGGTTCAGACTCAAGTCCAGCTCTTTCAGTTGCTTGATGATTTCCAAGGGGAGTGCCCGCTTGACGGTCTTGTCGATGCCGGTATATACATGCTTGAACGGTGAGGAAGAGATGACCAGTCCGTCATCTACGGCATGATTGTAGATGGTGCGCAGGTTGCGGATGTAGAAAGAGGTGGTGTTGCGGCACAGTCCGCTGTCTTTCAGCCACTGTTCATAGCCTTGTATCGTTGTCCCATCGACTTCCTCCAATGGCACATCGCCTCCTTTCAGGTAACGCTGGAGGCTGTTGAGGGTGGTTTTGTACCTTGCTACCATCCGCTTCTTGCCGATGCGTCTCAGTTTTTCGTTCAACTCCAGCGTATAGCCGATAATGCCATGTAATTCTTTTCCCTCATGGAAGTTGTCAACGACGGTGTCTGCTGTATATGACTGCCCTTCCTTGTCCAACCGTGCAATGACCAACAGCAGTTTCTTCCTGTCAGCATCCAATGTATCTTTCAAGGAAAGAAGATAGGCTTGACGTTGTGGAGTGACGGAAGTTGGCAAAATGATGTTTGAATGGTCCGCATCCCACTCTGAGGAATAGATTCTGTACTCTGTATGGATCTGACGTGCCACACGATTGTGTATCACCTGATAATACAGGCGACCCTCTTTCTCTTGAACAGATGATGTTCTGAACTTTAATTTGATGGATGCCATAATGCTCTGACTTTAACATTGAAATTGCAATTATTACCTTTATATATAATATAAGTGACAGACAAACAGGTATAGGAGGGATGGTGCCTCACCGCTCGGCATACAACAGCTGATATTCCACCCACCTCCGTTTCCTAATGGATGCCACTGCTTTTCCCCTCCATTTGCAATAGCTCAGATAGAGTGGCAGGATGTCCCTGTCGCCACGTTCCAATCGGGTGAGCAGGGACGCTTTCGGGTATCGTCCATTGCCTAACAACTTGGCTGGTCCAATCTGGTACGAGAGGGTGGCAAGCAGATAAGCATCCCTGCCATAACGGGCATATAGGCGCAGGTGCCGGAGGAGGTCTGTCCGTAACAGCAAATCTGCACGCTGACGTGTCAGTGTTTTCGGGAAACGCTCTCCCTTCTGTAGCTGGTGACCATAGCCCACATAGCCCGGTGTGGTCTTTGGGTCGTGCCAACCCTCGAAGTGTTTGGTAATGGCTACCATCCGTTCAAACAGTGCCCTGTCAATGGTTTGGCTTTGACAGGGCACGCTACAGATGGCCAACATGCTCAATAGTACGATGATGTATCTTCTCATTACATTATTTTATATAGGAGGTGCGATGTCTCACCGCACTCTAATCAATATCACTACATCATAGTGCGGAACTGCTGAATCTCTTTAATCATGGCTTTCACGTCCTCCCCAACCTGAACGAAGTTCTTGTAGAGGATGCGCTCTCGCTCTTCTTTCGACTTGAACTTATAGAACTTAGGGAGAGGGACATACTCCGATTCCTCCTTCTTTATTTCCGTCATATCGAAGTCGGTCTTGCAGTAGAACTTGGATGTCTTGAACTCCTCGCTCTCCTGGATGTTCATGCTTCCGTTCATCCCGGTCTTGGTGACTACGAAGTCACGGGCGGTCTGTCCACATATCCAACCTGTGGGCATATCGGAGATTTTGCTTGCAGGCACCAGGCTGTCCATATTCTCATTGAGGTTGATGGAGGTCTTGTCACGGTCGATGGTCACGCCCTTTTTGAGTTGCACTACTTTACCGAAGATGTCACTCGACAGCCATTCGAGGGTTTCCTTGGCTCTTGCCGAACCGCTCACCACATTGCCCACGGTGGTGATGATTTTCTGCATACCCACCTTGCCATAATCGGCTTCCAACTGCGGAAGTTCCTGAAAGCCAAGTGCCACGCTCACCTTGTTGCTTCGGGCTGTGCCTATCAGTCGGTCTATCTTGTGGAAATACAAGGTCGGCAACTCATCGACGATGATGCTGACAGGAACGTTCTTGCCCTGTCCTGTATTCACCCTCGTTACAAGGCGGTTGAGAATCAAGGCATTCAGTGCACCGATGATGCTCTCCATCTCGGGGTCGTTGGCAATGAGCAGATAACTTGGATTCTTCGGGTCACTGACCTTCAGGTCGAAGTCATCGCCGTCCTTGTGGAATATCCAGTAAGATTCCTTGGTGGCGAGACGGGAGGTATAGACACGTAGCGTGCCAATCATACCTTCCAACTGCTCCATGGCTTTGTTGGCAAAGGCAGTCTGGAACGGGCCAAGCAAGGGGGCTACCTCGTTGTCGGTCTGAAGTACCTCGAAGATGGTCTGATAACTCTCATTGAGGAACGATAGGATATGTGGCATGTCGCTGTACTTGCCCAACCAATAAGCGGGCTGCACCTCCGCGCCCGAATGGTCGAACACCCGTCCTGTGGGTATCAGCCTTTTCGTCTTTGGGTCTTCACGCCGCTCGGCAATCAGCATCTTTCCGTCCTTGTCGTAGGGCTCCTTGCCGTAGTTGCAGAAGAAATAGATGCAGGCGGCAAGGAAGTTGACGGCAGAGGTCTGGAAGAACTGGTCGCTGCCACCGCCGCCTTCCTTCTTGCCTTTTTGCAGGGATTCAAGCAGGGTCTCGGCGGTCTCGCTCGCTGCGGCAAGGTTGTTGATGTACTTCAACTGGATGGGGTTCACACGGCGCGAATACTCCACATCCACAAAGTTGATGATGTTGAACTTCATGCCATGGGGCATCTTGCTGTCCTTGGCATTCTTGTTCTTCAAGTAATGATAGTAGAGTTTGGTGGCGAGAGTGG
>NZ_JBBKBF010000052.1:0-29025 GCF_037892625.1 Phocaeicola sp. ICN-14070
CACAAGGAAAATACAAGCACCAATAATCATCATTATTGACTTCTTGACATCCTGCTCCTCATTATTCATCTTGATATAGACAGAAACAGCACCAATAACCGCTACAACTCCAGCTATAGCATACACAAGTTTCTGGACGATAGGGATATATTTCTGAATATCAGTTGTTACCTGTGTCAATGCAGCCGTACCAGCAGATGTATCTTGAGCATATACACCAGCAACACAGAAGGTTAGAGCTACTGCAAATAAGAACTTCTTTGTAGAATCACTAATTTTAAAATTCACATTTTTCATACATTTGTTTATTTTTAACATTTTAATAAAATATAGATAATATAAAACCTTATCTTTCAATAAGGCAACTTCAAACTAAATTTTAATCTTTAAAAAATTGGTTTGTATTTTTCTGCATTTTCAGCCAAAGGGTTTGCAGATTCCCTAAGCATTGCTTTAATATCCAACACGCTTAAACCTCCATGATTGGTCACAGCACTAATCTGTTTTGCGGTTTCCATATCGGACATTTCCGGGTTATCATCCTCCGGACTGGATTCAGAAGAATCCGAAACAGAAACTGTTTCGGATTGTGCACCATTCATAATCGAAGATTCATCTTTTGGTTCTTCAGCAACATCTTCTGCCTGCACAGGGGGTGTTTTCCCTATCGTTTCAGCATAGATTTTACTTGCATCAACAGCCTTAAACTCGTCTTCGTCAATTTCTATATTTGAGTAATTTTGCTCCTTTTCTTCGGATATGTTTTTCTTACTCAAATCAAGAAAAATAATTATTCCATAGTATATTGCATAGGCAACAATAAGAACTATGAGAAAAGTTGAAAACGTCATATTATTGTTTTAAAATCTACTTTTGTTCTCTTTAGATAAGTCTTTTATGATTGGTAAATTGCGCTCTATAAAAGTGTCTATTACAGCAGAAACTATTGAGGATAAATTAGGTTTTCCACCCATTATATTTCTCAAATTTTCCAACTCATTTTTGAGTTCTTGCGGTATGTATACTACCGCTTTGGCAGAACCCTTTCCGTACTTATCAAGAGTTGTGCAAAAATGCGTCCACTCTTCACAATTTGTATTTTCATTAATGGTGATAGGATTTTTCGGAACATCTTCTCTTATTTCCTTAACCAAGTTAGTCAAAGAACCTATTCCCAAAGTCATTTTTTTATCTTTATCTTTTTCCATCGCAAAAGTATATATAATGTTTAAATTGCACAAATTATTCAATTAATGAATTTATTTATTCAACTATTTTTTTACAGCGTCTAAATAATGTGAGTAACATTAATAATTTGATCAAAACATGGCATTACATCTGCTTCTTGCCTTTTATCCAAGACAAATGTATTACTTCTCATTATGGAAGCCTTATAGGGTATTCTTTCCGTTACATATCCAAATCTCCTAAAAACATCGTCCGTACTTTGCCACAGCTCTTTTTCTTCTTTCGTACCCACCTTTGCATCAATATGGTTAGGAACAAAGAAAACTTCCAGTTTCATTTGTGAAACCTTCTTTTTAAGAGCCTCAATAAGCTGCACAAAGACACCTGTACTTTCCAAGCATTTTCTTTCATACTGGTATGGGCAAATCACATAGTCAGAATTAACAAATACAGGAAGCAATGTATTATCAGCCACAGTTCCCGGTGCATCAATCAAAACTACACCATCAAGTGCCTTGCATTTTTCCATTAATACATTAGCCTCTTCCTGCGTGTCAATATCAACCCCCTCTACATTATATTCCTCTTCTTGATCGTTAAATGCTGCCCTGTCAGATTTCCTTTGGCTCACAATACTTTTTTGCAAGTCAATATCCACAACAAGCACATTTATTCCTCTCTTAACAAGGTAATTGGCAAAAAGCATACATAAAGTAGTTTTACCGACCCCACCCTTTTGATTAGCAAATGTTATTACCATAATTATTTATCATTTAGTTCTGGCGAATCTCCCAAATCAAAATTTTCTGTAATCTCTGGAACAATATTCTTCTCGCTCTCTTTATCTATAACTTTCCCATTCAACAACAATTCGGCATTATAAGAATAGGAGGTAGTTTTGTCCGAAGAAGCAAAAATACCATAGACATACATAAATTCTGCTTTTTTATCAGTATAGATACAAATAGTAGTATCTTTTTCACCGACATCAAATTCAAGATAAGATAGATTCGGGTCTATATCCAGTTTTACCCTTTCCTTATCCTTATTATCGGTATAATATATATTTCTTACTTTATCTGTATTTATACTTTGCAAGCTAAGACCCAATGTAGGTTTCACAAAACTATCAGAAGATTTGCCTTTATAGGTTATTCTGAAACAATACTCACCAACTCCATTGCCCAATTCAGGATTATCTATTTCCGGATCATCAGAATTAGAACAAGAAACTGCCACCAAAGCCAAAGCCATTCCACATAAGAACTTTTTCATATACATTAATTTTTAGAATAATTACTGATTGCAAATATATAAACATATAATTATATACGCAAATAAATATATAAATATAATTAGCTTTAGAATAAAATATTCCATTTTCCAATACTTCTAAACCGAATAAGATAGATAACAGTGAAAAAAATCTTCGGATATACCCCATAAAGAGGTATACCCGAAGAACTTTAATCATTTATAAAAAGAGGAGTTATATTAGTATCATCTGTTTGAGTTCCTGAGGAACATCATAAAGAGAAAATAAAGTAAATAAAATTCAATTTAGATTATATCTACTTGATTATATAAAAACAGGATGTACAAAAAAAGTTTCTAACATACTTTATGTTTTCCAATATTCCCCATATTCTCCTTGGCTTAAGATTAAATTTCTGTTTATAATGAGGATTGATAAACCATAGACATCTGTCAACTATGTTAACATTGGATTCGGCTATAATGCCTTCAAATAATTCTATCGTAATTTTCGTTTGTTTTATAGATAATAGTTCTTTTATACAACCAGAATTTTCTCCAAACAACTTCAAGACTGTCTTATATAAGAAAGATGGGAGTAAATGTATAAAAGGAAGATGAGAAACTATTTTATTTTTACAGATTTGCTGATGTCCACCAAAAGGCATTTGCCAAGCAGGAAACCCTAAAAATATTACTCCATTTTCTTTTAATAATGACTTAGCCTTTATTAAAAAAAATTTTTTCTGTGAAAGATTTATGTGTTCAATTACATCATGAATCAATATAATGTCAAATTTATCTCGTATGTCAAGACAAAAAAAATCATCACAAATAAATTTTCCTGCTTTGTCTTTTCGCGAAAAAAAGTCTATAGCTTCATTAATCCGACTTATGCATACATCTATTCCTACAACAGCACAACCTTTCTGCGCAAAAGGGAGTAAGTTTCCTCCTTCTCCACACCCTATTTCTAACACTTTACTTGATGAAGTTATATCAATAAACCTCCCAAGATAGCTAATATAGAAATCTTGGGAGGTTTGCGCTGATTCACAGAAATAGGTATATCTATCCAAATGTCTGTTCTGCATACTATTATTTAGCAGCCTTTAAAGTTTCTACTTCTGCTTTAAGTTCCTTTATGGCTTGAATCATAACAGGAATGATAGCTGTATAGTTAATTAGTTTCTTTCCATCAGGGTCGGTTAAAACAACATTAGGCAAAACTTGTTCTACCTCTTGCGCTAATAATCCAATTTCTTTTCCATTTCCCCCTGTTTTAAACATACTTGCAGCAGCAGGGTCTGTATCTTTAAAACTATAGGTAACAGCATTCAGTTTATCAACAGTACTTAAACCATAATTAAGCTTTGCAATATCAGTTTTTGCTCTTGCATCAGAATAGTTATAAACATTCTGTACCTGGATGCTATTAAACCGACTTAATCTTGTATTATAAAACACAACTTGATCATAATGACTTGCAAGTCGAGTAGCTGCTGGAGTTACATCAATCTGAAAGAAATTACTTGTTTTTGATTTAAAGTACATACCACCTCCATATGTGGTAATACCGTAAAACTGCTCTGGTTCTGTATTACCTATGGTAAGTTTTCCATCAGAACGATACTTAATTTGAGCATTAGAAACACTTGCTATTAATAAAAAAGCAATAGCAAGTACACTACGAAACATTAAAGTTAGTCTCATAAAAATACAATTTAAAGGTTAAAAAAATCGTTATTTAATAATTTGTCCATCAAGTGTAACTGTAACAGCTTGACCTTGCTTAACATCAATAGTTCCCGGCTGAGCTTCCCAAACAATTTGAGCCGAGTTCACTGCTCTTGTCATAGGCTCTGGAGAATTAAGCTCCTCCATATCATTAGTACATCCACATAATGCTATGGTCAATACCGCATACAACGAAAATACTATCTTCATCTCTTAAATAATTAGTTAATTAATAAACTCTGGCACCAGTCATGTTGCAAATATAGCAAATTATTATAATAGTCATAATAATTCTGAAGAAAAAAATTACACCACGGAAATCAAGACAGTTCCATAACTAAATCTTCCACTCTCTGGAACAAGTAAAAGAATAGTTTCCCCCTTTTGTAATTCCTTAGTTCTAACCAATTCATCTAAAGCTACAAATATTGAAGCCGAACCCATATTTCCAACCCAAGTCAAATTTGTAAACCATTTATTTTCAAGCAAATCAATATTCCTCTCATCTATTTCTCTTAATAGTTCCTTATAAAAGAACATTGAAGACACATGAGGGATAACATAATCTATATCAACATCTTTCACACCATGCTTAGCCAAAACCTCTTCTATATGATTCACCCATAATTTAATAATATACCTTTTCAACAATCGTATATCCTGCTTCACTGCAAAGATAGATTTATCCATAAAATCCTTATTTTCAAACATTTTCCATGATGTAGTAGAACCATCTAAATTAAACTCTCCACCAGCTAACATACAAACAGGACATTCATTAGCATACGATTGCATATCAATCCATTCTATTTTAAACGATAAACCTTGATCATTGGGTTTATTTCCCAATAAAACCGCTCCAGCCCCATCCGACAACATAAATCTTAAAAAGTCTTTTTCAAAGCCAAAATAAGGATTCTCTCCTATACTATGACACTTTTCATATTCCGCATCATAATGCTTAGAAAGTAAAGTTGCGGACACTAACTCCGAAGCACTACAAATCGCATTTTCCTTATCCCCTACCGCTACAGCCAAATAAGCTATTTTCAACGCCTGCAAAGAAGTTAAGCAAACACCAGCCGTAGAGAATATTTCAATATTCCCCAATTCCGGCAACAAGCCATGTACCATAGAAGCATGAGACGGCAAAATTTGATCAGGAATAGATGTTGCTGTTGTCATAAGTTCCACATTAGCCAAATCTCCTTCTTCTTTGAAAATACCCCTGATTGCCATTGCAGCTAATTCAGCATTTGTATGAGTAATTTCTTGGTTCTTATTTAAAGCATAATATCTTCTTTGAATACCATTCTGCTTTAACACCAAATTCTTAACACGTGAGGGCTTTCCTTCTATCAGTCCTAAATACTCCTCCATTTCTTCATTCCCTATTGGATTATTAGGAAGAAAAGAACTTACTTTCTCAATAAAAACATCAATTTTCATTTTTAATCTTATTATAATATGAATAAAATAAAATTCTCAATCTATCAACATCAAGACCTAAATAAAGGCTATTTTCAAATGACAATCCTGAATATAAATACCTAAATGTCTGTGCCACTTCGTAAGCATTACAAGAGCTTTTTATTTCTCCGCTTTCAACTGCATGCTTCACTACTACTTCCCACTGTTTCAAACCACTTTCAAACATTTCAGTAACCTTTATATCAAAATTAGGATAATATTGTACTGCCTGATATAATAAATTAAAATATCCTCTATGGATATTCAAAATTCCCATAGAATGCATTTTAAACATTCTTGCATTAACTTTCTCCAAATACAAATCAATGAAATCGTACAATTTCCCTACATTTGTATTTATTGGTTTAGAATGAAAATCTAAAACATACCTATCGATTACCGCCTTGAATATAGATTCTTTTGTCTTATATTTATAGAATATTGCGCCACGAGTTAAACCTGTTGCTTCCTCCAATTTTGCAGTAGAAACACTTTCATAATTATACATTAAGAAGAGTTTAAATGCAGGTTCTAATATCCTTTCTATATTATAGTTTTTCATTTTTTATACGGATGCTAAATTTACAACTTTAATCACATAATATCAAACAATTTCTTAATTTATTATATTAAAAAATAAAAGATTCTCTTCAAACGGCAGGGAAAACAACCAGTACTGAACACAGTTCTTTTCCCTATCGTTACAGACACCTTTTCATCTTCCAGTTCCCGGTTCATCAAGTCCTGAAGAACATCATAAAGACACCATTCACTCCAGAGCTGCACAATCCTGGAACGATGAAAAGACACCTCTTATATATCTTTCATTTGTAAATCATCACACAATTTCATACTACTAATAACTTAAATCACCTAAATAAATTTCAGGTATTATTTCTGTATAATCCTCTGGATTTGGAACATAATGTATCGATTCTATTATATTGGATTCACAGATAACATCATATATCCATGCTTTAAAATCTTCTTCAACTTTTTCATTACAAGAGAATCTTTGTTCTAAATCATTACGGGCTTCATCTGTTAGAAATTCAACAGCAAAAACATAATCAAACTCAGGATTGAGCATTATAACGAGAGGTGAGATTTGCTCACCTACTCTTGGAAGATGTGGAAAATTCCAGTTTGCCTTTATCGACATACTCCTTTTAAAAAGAGAACTATCAATTATAAATCTTACATTCATACTTTATCTTTCATTTTATAATGTTTACATGGTTTCTTTCTCGGTGTGATTCGTCTTTGCAGTACATTACAATACATAGTGAAATTCGGACAAATCTCATAGTGTTTGCACTGGCTACAATGCCTATCATCAACAACAGGGAAAACAATATTGATAAACTCCAGCATGGTTTCAGATTCAAAATCTGATTCCATCTGGGATTTCAAGCAATCCTGCTTTGTCAAACCTGATTCCAAAATCAACTGTTTAGCAAGTTCTGTTTCATTGTGTGAACAAACAAGAAACTGAACCGCTACCCAAATACCATTTTCGAACTTTCCCATCACAGTTTTCTCTTACTTCATAATGCTTACTTTTCTTTTTTTACCTTTCGCGATTTGAGAAATTCTTTAGCAGCTTCTTGGTCCTCATGTACCTCTTCTGATACATAATATATTATAGCCTTTGAATTGTGAGGATTGTTTTTCCATTTTCTTCCTGTTGCATTCGGATTTACAACATATCCTTCTTTTGCCCATTGCAGAGCAGTCTGGCTCTTTTGATTCATCCTCTTTTCCCAGAGAACCTTACGATGCATTCTTGTCCGGGGAGTAATTACTCCGTCTGCACATACCAGTCCTTCACAATTGTAACCGGGGCTTTCCAGAAATTCAATTTCTTTTTGAATTTCTTTTATGCTCATTTTCTCAATACGCTCTCGATATTGGGCGATTGTTTCATTTGTCATATCCGCTGCCATAATCTTACTTACTTTCTATTCTTTCAGGTAGTTATAAATCGTTTGTATAGATTTAATGCCTGTTATGTTTTTGATGTCCTCAACAGAGGTTCCAAAAAGAAGAAAAGACACCTATATTCACAAAAAATTATCTTTTAAAGCCATATTTCATTTCATTACTCGCATTTAATTCTTCCGCATAATATTTTTCTACAAGTGAAAGTGCATCTATCTTATTTTCTTTAAATAATTGATAATCAGTTCTCGTAATAGGAACAGACAGTTGAGCTTCTCCACGGATTTCTGCATTGACAAAAAAACTATTGTTACGCTCAAATATTCTAATATCCCTAACTCCACTTAATTGTTCTTTTATATATTGGGCAATATCATGTGAAGTAACATTATAGATGGGAGATAACCCCTTGAATCCTGAATCTGGAACAAATCTACTTTCATTGCTTAATATTGCCAATAAATTTTTTGTTTTAAGTTTATACCCAGAGTATTTAACAGCATTACTTATAGATTCATGAATATCTAATCCACTTCTTAACATCGAATAAATATCATAGTAATCACGAAAAACACTTCTACGCAACATCGTTTCCATCTTCATAGCCATTATAGACATCATATCAGCTAATTTAATGTTGTTATGAAAATCTATAGGACAAGTAACCGGAGAATATTTATCGCAAGCATAAAAAGAAAACTTTACATCAGAAACATAAAATTCAACATGATCAATATCTAATAGATCACGTTTTTGTACATTGCCTATCGAAGAAAGTTGTTTCTCAATGTTGTACCAATCAACTTCCATTTTCTCTGATTTTGTTGTGCGCCATTTCATAAAATCTAAATCTTCACTTTGACGATGATTTAACTGCAAAGATAAAGCTGTACCTCCAGCTAAAACATAAGGTTTCAAACAATCCAATTTAGATACACTATCAAAAAGTTTCTCCGTTTTTAATGCCAATCCATCCATCTATACAAAAATATTTAAATGTTTTGTTTCTACTGTTTTTAGATATTGTTTAGGTCTTTTAATGTCAAAGTAGTACCAAGCTAAAAAAAGATTCAGAGAATAATAATACTCCCCTTGAATAGCCATTTGCTCTCTCCAAACTTTCTTGATCTTACTTGAAGGAAAAACACAAAAAAGTAAATCAATCTCGTGCATATCCAAATGTATCAACGTTTTTAGAATAAGTATCTCGTCAGATACCATATCAATACCTGTCATGTCATAAGACCAAAAACTTTTTTCTGCTATTAGCTTATCAAAAAGTATTCGCTTTATATCTTCTTTTTCTTTTTTTCCTACCATAATATATTGACGGTTATAAATATAATCGTTTTTTTTAAAACTGTATCATTATTTCATGATAATACAGATAAAATACAATAAATATACCAATCTACTGTTTCTTTAGATATTCCTGATAATTACATTCAATACCTTTTGCATGGCAGTCTGCCACATAATCGCCCCACCTTTTAGCCTCTGTCACATCGACAGGATGATCGGCAAAGTCTCTCATCCACGGGTCGATATAGGCATCGTATGCACCTCGATTGACCACAAAGAATACCTTTTCTTTTAGTTCCGGAACAGATTCATATAGAGGTGTATCTCCATACTTGGCGCATAGATCGGCTACTTCCCGGAGCATCTTCCCAAATTCCTTATATGTAGCAAAATCCTTTTCTTTCTTATCCATAATTCAAGCCCTATATTTAAGTGGTTAATAACACATTACCTTTATCTTTTAATATACAAATATATAGATATATATTGATATATACAAATATCTATATAATTATTTATATAATGCAAGGTTAACATTTGTTATCTGTACGGATTTCAAACATTAATTCCCATCCAGCATAGTTCCAAAAACAACAACAGGGAAAACAACCAATACTGAACATAGTTCTTTTCCCTATCGTTATAGACACCTTTTCATCTTCCAGTTCCCGGCTCATGAGTTCCTGAAGAACACCGCAAAGACACCATTTAGTCCAAAGCTGCCCAACCACGGCACGATGAAAAGCCACCAATATTCTATCTTCTCTTCTTTTTTAATTCATTATTAATCTCTCCTCCACTTAAATGTTCATCTTCACCTTGTATAATAGATGATATTGCGTCTATCAAGCTATATTCATCCTCCACGATTATATCTCCAGTAAATTTTGTATAACCTGTAGTCAAATTCAAATCATCAAAGTCAACAATGGTCTTATTTTCATCATCTATTAAAAACAACTTATCTCCTACTCGCATGACATTAAGCCCATTTTCCAAATCCACATGATTATTCAATGATTCTTCCACAGATTTTTTATAAAACTGCATATTATGAATATCATCAAAGCTCATTGTTATATGTTCTCGATCTATTTTAAATTTGGCAGACAAAGCAACAGCACAGGATTCAGAAGAGCAGCTATATTCCGAAGCCTTATTAGCTCTAAAATTATAAAACATTGCTTCCTTAAAGTTATCTGCAATTTTGCCCATTACTAATTTGCTACGCTTATGTATGACCTCACCTTCTTTATTCAGCCAAAAACCATATTTCTTTAATTCTTGATTCACATCTACCATAGTACAATCCTTACTGACTTCAAGCATTGTCTCTGATAATTTAACAGGATCGATTTCTCTACCCAACAAATTCAATAATTTATCCATATTCATAATCTCACCGCCTTTATATACGGTTCTCTCTTTATGGTCAATCAATGAATAACCATAAGGTTTATCATGCCCATCAGCTTTATGGAAAACAACTTCAATACCAAACTTCGTATGAAGAACACTGGATAATTCGTTTTGAGTTAATCCATTGGAATATTTATATAAAATAGCCTGTATTTGCTTCTTTCTATTAGAATGATCTTTTTGTTCGCTACTCCCCCATTCTATCATTTTTAATTCTTTTTGAAGCAATGTCTTTCCCTCTCTACATACTTCCATATAACCATCTTTAGTTATATTGATTTTGTAGCCCATAGATTCCATTATAAGGGCAAATTGATGTCTATTCTTATACTCATAACTCAATGCTTTCACAAAATCCGTTCTTGCTTTTGCAGAAATATCGTTCTTGGCGATTCGATTAATGACTGTTCTTGCTCTTCTTTTCTCATTACTATCTTTTATTTTCTTTCCGTCTAATCCAACCCTACTGGTAATTATATGAATATGGTTATTATTAGTATCTTTATGGAAATATATCAATGTCGGCAGACCTTCATACCCCATTTCTTTTAGCCATTGCTTACCCATATCCAAAAGTTGCTCCTTTGAATATTCCTTGCCTCTACAACTTATGGTTACATGAAATTGAGAAGACTTTATTCTATCATTCTTTTCTTGCCATAACTCGAAATATCTTTTATAGTCAGCAGCAGTATTATTAGTAAGCAAATCTAAATAGCCGAAATTGGAGGCTTCCAAAAGCTCTACTGCATTTTCTTTTACTTTCCTATCATTGTAGTCAATGGCATGAAAAGTTGAGCTATTTTGCAAAATTTTCGCTATCATTATTTCACTATCTTCTTTATAAGTTTTTCCTGCATCCTACTTAAATCTCTAAGCATAGCATTGAATGTTTGAATCTCACTCAACATATTATCTGAAAGATTTAGACTGCCGTTTAATTTCATCAGATTTATCACATAAGCTATTTGATTAAGATTGTTTCCTACCCTATCAATGCTCACTTTACATTCCCGGTAATAAGCAGCCCATTCATTTAATATTTCAATGCTACTTCTTCCATCTACTTGGTTATATTCCTGTACAGCTTTTACTACAAGTTTTGTCGTTGAGCCAACGATTTCAGCCTTACTTTTTATCTCTTCATATTCCGATTCTGTCAGTCGAATATGTAAATCTCTTGTCTTTTCTTTTGCCATAGTTGCGTCATTTAGAGTAATTGAGTTGCGAGATTACTCCACTCCCCTATCAGGGGCAAAGTTCGTTTTTGTGTACACAAAAACACAACTTGCAAGTTACCTCCGCATTTTCCGCAAAGATAATGCGACAAAAGGGAAAAACAAAACTCTTGGGGACAAAAAGTACTAATTTGTTTTTCAGAGAAAAACTCTTGGGGACAAAAAGTACTAATTTGTTTTTCAGAGAAAAACTCTTGGGGACAAAAAGTACTAATTTGTTTTTCAGAGAAAAACTCTTGGGGACAAAAAGTACTAATTTGTTTTTCAGAGAAAAACTCTTGGGGACAAAAAGTACTAATTTGTTTTTCAGAAAGGTTGTTTTCCCTATTGTTTTTTGGTTTTGCTTATTGATTAGCAGGACATTTGTTTGTTTATGATAGTCGAAGCATTTGTTTGTTTATGATAGTCGAAGCATTTGTTTTTGTGTTGAATTTTCAAGTTTCCTTTAATCATTTATAGATATAGTAGAGCCCAAAAATGGTATTTAAGCCATTGAAATCTAATTAATTACCGAAAATAACCAGGGACAAAAAGTACTAATTCAAGGGACAAAAAGTACTAATTCAAGGGACAAAAAGTACTAATTCAAGGGACAAAAAGTACTAATTTTCAGCAACATCGGGGACAAAAAGTACTAATTTTCAGCAACATCGGGGACAAAAAGTACTAATTTAGCGAAGAAAAAGGGCTGTAACAGCTATAAAACAGCCTTTCAGGGACAAAAAGTACTAATTTATAATACCTACTTTTTGTCTCTGAAAAGAAACAACAACAGGGAAAACAACTAGTATCAAACACTATTTTTTCTTCCGCCACTGTTTACTGCTTGCATACAGCATAGATTTTGCCGTTTTTAGCCCCTACAAACGATTTTAATAGATTAAATGAAGTTCTTATCGGAAAAGATTAGAAAAACGCAAGAGAGAGGATAATAACCTTTTTCCTCTCTCTTGCGTTTAATTTATAATCTTCCCTCGTCCGAATAACTATAATATTTATCTTTCCCTATTATTAAGTGGTCTATCATTTTTACATTTAAAAATTTAGCTGCATCTACTAATTGTTTTGTTATCATGTCATCATCAGATGATGGTCTTTCATTTCCGCTGGGGTGATTATGAATAAGAGCTAAAGCTACTGCATTATTCATTATCGCCTCTTTCAAAATTATGCGAACATCAACAATAGCTCTATCAATTCCTCCACTTGCTACCCTTATTCTTTTTATCATTTTAAGTTTTGAATTTAATAAAAGTACCCATACTTCTTCATTTTCTATATCACCTACTATTGATTGCATTAGATTAAATATATCTTCGCTACATCTGATTGATTTCTTCTGTTCATCACCTGACAAATTTCTCTTAAAAAGTTCTATTGCTGCCATTGCTATCTTTTGTTTGGCTGGTGTCATTCGTGCCAAAACAAAACGAATATCTTTACCGCTGTTATATTCCTCACAATTTTCACAAACACAATCATTGCCAATAAGCAAAGATACAAGCTCAGAGTTCTCCAACATTCTATACTCTGAATTAATTTCAAAGGATACTTTCTTCATAATTTTCTATTTTTTATACTGCCAGCTAAAGCAGTGGTTAATAATACATTACCTTTGTTTTTCGATATACAAATATATAAATATATATTGATATACACAAATATCTATATAGTTATTTATATGATGTAAGGTTAATGTTTGTTATCTGTACAGATTTCAAATATATGCAGTGGGATTACTGGAGAAGATGCAACGGCAGGGAAAACAATCAAGATAGGGTTAAGTTCTTTTCCCTATTGTTATTATCATTTGAGTTAGCGGTTGTGTTAGCGGAAGGAGCAAAGCGGAGTGAAGCCAACGCTGCCGATAACGAAAAGCACTGTTTCTTTCTACGTGGGGATTTGGTCGGCAAAGCCGGGTAATCCTCACATAGAAAGAAAATGAACGAAGTGAAGTCTTTTGAGGAAGCAATGGGCTGAACGGAATGAAACGAAGTGCAGTGTAGTCCTGCCCATTGTATCCGAAGCTTCAGCTACTCCCAAAAGAGACAAACCTTATGCTCTCGATAAGAAAACAACAGCAGGGAAAACACCAGTACTAAACCAGTTCTTTTCCCTGCTGCCATTAGACACCTTTTCATCTTCCAGTTCCCGGTTGATGGCTTCCTGAAGAACATCATAAAGACACCATTCACTCCAGAGCTGCACAATCCTGGAACGATGAAAAGACACCAGTCATTATTTTATTTAGGCTCATAAGAGAATGTTTCCCACTCTGTATAATAATATTCTGAATTACTTTCTCCAGCATAAGATAAATCCTCTTGCATTAATTGCTTATCTCCATCATATAAAGCTAAACAACATTCATCAGAACAAGCATAATATCCATCTAAATAATAACCTTTTTTCATTAGTTTACCACAATTATCACAGTATCTTAATTCCTCACAATTTTCACCTATATCATCAGACAAATTATGATTTTCATCCAAATCATGGGTTACCATCCAATTTATATCCTTTACTCTGAAAGAATAAATTTCTGAAAGCATTTCAATAAATGTATCACTATCCTTATTAAAGTCTTTTTCTTGTACTGCATTTAAACTAACTCTAATAACTTTACCATCTGAATACTCTAAAATTACAATTTCCATATTTTCTATTTTTTATACTGCCAGCTAAAGCAGTGGTTAATAATACATTACCTTTGTTTTTCGACATACAAATATATAAATATATATTGATATCACAAATATTTATATAGCCATTTACATTATGTAAAGTTAATATTTGTTATCTGTACGGATTTCAAATACACGTGGGGGGATTACTGGAAAAGGCACAACGGCAGGGAAAACAATCAAGGCAAGACTAAGTTCTTTTCCCTATTGTTATTATCATTTGAGTTAGCGGTTGTGTTAGCGGAATGGAGCAAAGCGGAGTGAAGCCAACGCTGCCGATAACGAAAAGCACTGTTTCTTTCTACGTGGGGATTTGGTCGGCAAAGCCGGGTAATTCTCACATAGAAAGAAAATGAACGAAGTGAAGTCTTTTGAGGAAGCAATGGGCTGAACGGAATGAAACGAAGTGCAGTGTAGTCCTGCCCATTGTATCCGAAGCTTCAGCTACTCCCAAAAGAGACAAACCTTATGCTCTCGATAAGAAAACAACAGCAGGGAAAACAACCAGTACTAAACCAGTTCTTTTCCCTGCTGCCATTAGACACCTTTTCATCTTCCAGTTCCCGGCTCATGAGTTCCTGAAGAACACTGCAAAGACACCATTTAGTCCAGAGCTGCGCAATCCCGGAACGATGAAAAGACACAAAAAATAAAAATTTATATATACGTTATATCGAATCTCCAACAAGACCAGATGTATTAGCCTCTTTCATTAAAGCAGTATAGCAATACTCACCTACATCACTTATTTCAGTGTAATGCTTTTTTACATACTCTCCAAGAAATACTATCTTAGTAATAATCTTATTCATATTTCCATTATCTACCAACCGCTTCAATTCAGCAGTTTGCTTCGTATTCATGCACAAATGCGTCATACACATTTCTGTGATATTTTTCTGTTTTAATTCAAGTTCTTCTTTTTCTTTTTGGCTCAACGCTGGCTTTATAACCTTAAAATTCAATTTATAAGGTTGATTTTCATTATCTCTATATACTTCTGCTACTTCAAACCAACAATTAGATTTTTCAAAAAGTTCTTCATACACTGGTCGAATAACTCTCCTGTACAAATCCTTATAGTCGTTATATTTATTCTCCAACTTTAACCACTTCCGAAATTTTCCCATATCAATAGAGAAACCACCTTTATTTTTCCAAGAAGAGATAAGCATATACAAACGAATTGTATATTTAGAAGAGGCATTAAAAGCTATTTCTTTTATAAATTGCGTAAATCCTTTATCCACATTAAGTAGGACATCCATAATCTCTCTCTTTATTTCAACAGAGAATGATCTTGAATTTTTTTTCTTTGGGATTAAAACGGAAGATATTAGTCCAGTACAATACCAAGCCTTTTCACCTGTTAGAGGATTTATTATATCAAAAGACACAGGGGTAGTTATCATTTTCATTGCAACCTCCCTTGCAATAGTATATTTATTAGAGGTAATTCCAAGTTCCCTATATTCTATATTGATTAAAACAGATTCTCTTTCTCCAAATAAATCAAGGGGAGTATTATTAATCACCTTACTTATATACATTTGCATTTTCTCTATTATCAAAATAACGATTTTCAGCTGAAGTACAGAGTAATCACTACTCATAGTCGTTATATAATTAGACATATTAAGCCAAGTCCTACTGTCGGGAATTACAATATTATTAGTTCTCTGCAATCCTCTTCTATTTTTAATCAACTCTTTCATATTATTATTTCTCCACTTTCATTTTTAACATAATTCCCATTCTTTATTAAATCCAATACATCTTCTACTGAAGTATTATCAGAAGCCCAAACAACAGAATATTCGGATTTGATTTCTTCTTTTTCCGAAGCCACACTCTCAAAGACTTTTAGATAAGCAGCCCATTCTTTTTTCCCAAAATATCTTTTTTCAATAAAATCATTTACCTGTTTGGAAGTCCAATCAACAGGTATGCTTATACCTGCATACCTGTTGATTGCCTCTATTTTAGCCTTTTTCCCTCTATACTTATTCCTATAAAGAGAATCTCCATCGGTCAATACTATTTTATTGCCTTTTTGAAACATCTTGTATTTCTTCACTTTCCAAATCTTTTAAAGCTGTCAAAAAATTACCAATAGACCTTACTTTTGAATCATATTGATTCTCTAATAAAGAATATTTTTTCCGAAGTGACAAATATCTGGAATTTAATTCACTATAATGGTTTATAATAAATCGTATAACGCCTGTATCTGTATTTTCTCCTACGATTTCTTTTAGCTTTTCCAACATCAAAATCTCTTGTTCTCCAAGTCTTAATGTAAATCTACGTTCCATATCAAAATAAACAATTTAATTTTATAGCCACCTCTTTAAAAAAAGATTTTACCTTAAACTCAATAAGAGCTATAATTCTTTTAGTAAAGCGTAAAGAAGTCATAAATATAGAAGTATATCCTAAGAAATCACAGAGTTCTCTTAAATCCCTGTACTTCAGCAATACAAATATACAACTTATTATTAAAAAATAGCATGAATAGCAAAAATCACTTATTGCGTAAGAAAAAATAAATCCCTCTAAAATCAGTATGTACGCAACATACTTAAAAAAAATCTTCATAATTTTCTATTTTTTATACTGCCAGCTAAAGCAGTGGTTAATAATACATTACCTTTATCTTTCGATATACAAATATATAAATATATATTGATATAAACAAATACCTATATAATTATTTACACGATGCAAAGTTAATATTTGTTATCTGTACGGATTCCAAAAGTATAGATAGGATTACTGAAAACAAACACAACAGCAGTGCAATTAAACTTTATGTTTTCTTTTTGGGTGGAACTGGAGAATATGGAAGAGTTACTGAATCATCCTCTAACTCACACCAATCTGGTATTTCGTCATCAACTATGACTTCAAGCCCAAATACATCTATTTTTGGGAAAATCCTCATAGACTTTTCACAAATGGCAATTACCTTTTGACGGTCATTCTCCGCTTCATATCTTGCGTAGAAAGGGCATTTGTAGCAAGTTGATTTTTTTAGTGTTTTCATATCTCCATTTCCGTTTAAATTGTTGCGTATGGGTCAAGTTCCTTAATCCGCTTGCACAAATAATCGAAGCGTTTCTTTGTAAGTGGTGTGAGTGTATCGAGGTTCTCGCCATCAAAATTCTCTCCAAAGATAATGTCGTCCACCCCTATGCCGTGATTGTAGTTCTCACGCACGCAATCACGCAGAATCCAAAGATTGCGCAGGTTCACCCAGTCTGCCGTTTTGTTCTTGATTCTGCTAAATAGCACAGCAGCTGTGTAGAGGTAGTGTCCGCAATGGTTGTAGTCATGCAGCACCAGCTTACCCATGTAGTAGATGTCGAAATCCTTGTTTTCTTCATCTTCCCTTGTATCGCAGTAGAAGAACGGAATATCTTTCAGACCGTCCCAATCAATGTAAGTTGTTGGTTTCATGTTTATTGCTTACCTTTATTTATCAGTTAAATTTTTGTTATAAAAATCAAGTGCAATTTCTATACGTGATAATAATTCTTTCACCTCATTCATAGAAAAAGAATATTCATATTCTTCATTATCTGTGATTATTACAAACCCTTTTAAAAGATCTTCCACTATTCTAATTTCTTTTTCAAAAATAGAAGTAATCCTAATTGCCTTTGTACTATAAGGTTTTCTTTTTCTTCCACTGCCAATCCTCACACCACCTCTATTAGAAGAAGTTAGTTTTTCAGAATCATGCAAAGCGGATAATTTTTCAACCAGCGAAAGTTCTTTCTTTAATTTTTCGTATTTGTACATTTCGTCTTCAGTAATAATTCCACCTTCTATCAGATGTTCATATTTCTTTTTCCACCTTAATAAATAAGTTTTTCTACTGTCGTACCGCTTCATAATTCATACCAATTAATTCATTTTTTTAAATCAATATATTCATTACCTTTCTTAGTTGGACGATAAACCACATCACCAAATGGTCCGGGTTTTCTTGTCAATAAACCATTTACTACCATTTCATCTAAAAAGGCATTAGGCTCACTATAACCACCCCATCCTTTTTTGCATATATGTTCTAAATGAATAATTTGTATTTTTGTTAATTTGATTTCCATTTTACTATCTCCTTTCTTTACGCAAATATATAAATATATATTGATATAAACAAATATCTATATAATTATTTACATAATACAAAGTTAATGTTTGCTATCTGTACGAATTTCAAACATTAATTCCCATCCAGCATAGTTCCAAAAACAACAATAGGGGAAACAACCAATACTGAACATAGTTCTTTTCCCTATCGTTACAGACACCTTTTCATCTTCCAGTTCCCAGCTGATGGCTTCCTGAAGAACACCATAAAGACACCATTCACTCCAGAGCTGCACAATCCTGGAACGATGAAAAGACACCATAAAAATAAATCAGAACAATACGAAGTTGTCGCACTATCCTGATTCAAGACACACCAATCTTACATATCTATCAAATACCTTATATAATATTATCTATATCAGCTTTGGATAGCCCTGTAATTGCAGCAATATCATCTAAGGAAAATCCCCTTTGTAGCATTTTTTGCGCCATTTCTTTTTTCTCTTCCATCTTGCCCTTAATTCTTCCTTTTTTCTCGGCTTTCAACTCGGCTGTTTCAATAGTATTTTTCCAATCCCTATACACTTTCAAACTATCCTCATAGGCTTCATATTGTTCTTTTGTAAATTTTGCTATTTCAGCAGCCTCGAATAGTTTAGTAAACACTCTTTCCTGCAATGCCTCTGGACGGCTCATTAAACGGGATAGATTTCTTAAAACAAAAAGCCATTTGTCAAACATATCCCTTAATTCGTTTTCCCTCTTGTTGAATTTCGGCATTTCAAGATAAATAAAAGTAAGTTTATCATAAAAAACTTCCTTAGTTATCATATCCACTAATTTCACTTCGTGGTGATAATAGTTATTACAACTATCATCAAAAGTAAAATTTAAAATGCCAATAACATAAACCGCTTTTAAATGATAATTCCATTCACCTTTCTGCCCCTGCTCTCGAATTGGAAAAGTTGAATAATATAAACTTCTATCCTTAAAAAATTGTTGTTCACCTCGCTGCATTTCAATTAATATTTTCTCCCCCTTTTCGTTTTCACAATATACATCAAACACAGCTTTTCTATCACTTTCAGAAGTGCCCAAATGTTCAGAATTTAAATAAGCCAAATCCTTTATAACCTCTTTTCCACCTAAAAGACTATTAACAAAACTAATAAGTAACTCTTTGTTCATTTCAGTTCCAAAAAGAATTTTAAAGCCGAAATCGGTATAAGGATTCACATATCTATCTCTTTCTAATTTATCTGTCATAGTCTTTATTTTTTATACTGCCAGCTAAAGCAGTGGTTAATAACACATTACCTTTATCTTTTAATATACAAATATATAGATATATATTGATATATACAAATAACAATATAGATATTTGCATGATGCGAAGTTAATATTTGTTATCTGTACGGATTTCAAACATTAATTCCCATCCAGCATAGTTCCAAAAACAACAATAGGGAAAACAACCAATACTGAACATAGTTCTTTTCCCTATCGTTACAGACACCTTTTCATCTTCCAGTTCCCAGCTGATGGCTTCCTGAAGAACACCATAAAGACACCATTCACTCCAGAGCTGCACAATTCCGGAACGATGAAAAGACACTAATCATTATTTCTAAATCTATTTTGAAAAATCCCTTATTATTTCTTGAGCTATACGCTTTCCATCCACTATATAGAAATATTCTGTTGGAAACATTAACTGAGGAACATCCGCAATAGTATAATTTTCGATTTGGAAGCATAGCAAAAGTATTGAACTTTTTAGCTTTCTTAATTCATAAAGAACCGTCCAAGTGATTCTGTTCCGTTCAGCAGCATTAAGAAGTGTTTTTTTATCCAAGGCTAAAGTTGTTATGTAAGCATAAATAGAAGCCATGTCAGCACTAACTTTTGCTATCTGTTTATTTACTAAAGCAACAACCGCTATTCCTTGCGGATTCTTTTTTGCAGCTTCCAAACAAGCCCCACAACATTTTACTATCTCGGCAGTCAAAGAAGCTGCTTCTTTTATCTCATAAGCATTTTTTATAGCAGCACTAACATTTGACAGATAGTTATACATATCTTTTTCATACTTTCTTATTTGTGCTGTATTAGCAGCAATCGTAGTTTGGAGAGCTGCAATTTTATTTTGCTTATCCTTTATTCCATCAAGACTTTTTTTCTTAGCTGCATCACCAGCAGCCACAGTACCAGATAAAACCGGATCTATAAATTGCGCATGAGATCCAATGCTTACAAAAAACATTAAACTAACGATTAGATATTTCATATATGTTTTTCTTTTGTTTATTAAACTCAACTCTTTCTCTTATAATTTCTGATATATTATTGCTATCATCAATTCCTCTTATAGTCAATTGGGGATTTGTTTTATCCGAAGATAAAAGAATTATTCTCTTTACTCCAAAGATTCTTTCCACAAACGTCTGTTCTTCAATATAATCATTTATCCTATAAAGCTCTATATAATTTTTGCTACGTGAAAAAATTCCTGATTTGATTTCAAGAGTTTCAGCAGTAAGAACCCATGATAAAGAATTTAAATATAAATAATCATAGAACCCTTTAATGTAAGTAAAGCCCATAATAACCAAACTTATCCACCTAATTACAGGAATATCACTTCCAAGCAATATCAAAGCTAAAATAAACAGAATAATAGAACCTACATTATTAGCAATCCAATAATTGGAATTTGGCTTTATCGTTATATTCATCTTGAAAGATTATTTTTTTTTTCATAAGCACTGTGCAAGTCCTCTATTGGTAAGTTTCTGGTTAAAACTTCATTCCAATCTTTTAAGCCATTAGGAGCTTTTCTTATCGTCAAATCTGGATGCTGACGATAACCAGACAATTTGAAAAATTCATTTAATGACACCTTATCTTCTGGTAATTCAAATATTCCCTTATTCCCTACATCTATTTTAATATCACCATTTTCACGATTTATAGAAGTCTTCATGTCCAAATTATTAATAATACCATAAGCCCTAATGTCATACATACGACCATTTAAATCATTATCAAAGCATAACACCTTTTTTGCATTAGGGTATTGATTTATGACCTGCTTAAATTGTTCATCTGAAAAACTCCCCCCAACCGATACAAAAGCACAATCTTCCAATCGAACTTTTACATTATGTATTTGTTGAAAAGCCATTGCGTCATAAGCTCCTTCAAAAATGAAAACATATTTAGGCTGTCTTACCTCCGAGAAATCCGCACACCAAAACGCAGAAGTACTGTTCGTTCCTTCTGCTTTTCCCCTATAACCGGAAAAACCTCGAAGTTCAAAACCTACAACATTTCCTGAAGAATCACAATAGGGAAAAGCAAGATTCCGATATTTATTCTTACTGTCTCTATCTACAACCAGTTCCAAAAAGTTGGAAAACCTTTTAACGGTTTCTGCATCAATACCTCTTTTTTTAAAGAAGCACATCATATAGCCTATATTATTTTTTTCCCTATCGTATCTATTTATATCAAATTTCTTAGGATTGATTATTTTTGAAAAATAACTTGAAGAAGCCATTAATCTATCAATACTAAAAGGCTGTCCTGCATATCGATTTAAGACTGCATTAATTGCATCGATCTCATTTCTTGCCGTTCTGCTTTCAGGGAAAGAAGATAGGTTTTCTTTTACAAATGATATAACATCACCTTTAGAATAACTTCCGCGTCTCCAATACCCCTGTATAGATGGATTATTGGGATTTTTTATATAAATCCTATCGGTCTCTTCTTTCCCTCCCGACATCAAGACAAAGGATGGCTGACTATTTCCTTTGGATTTATCAAGGACATAGCCTAAATCCATAGCTACTTGCATAATGCTTACCCTGTCTTTAAGTTCCTTGAAAGATAACTGATTATTCATCTTTTTTGTCCTTTAGATTGTTCTTCCTCTATTCCAAACAATAATGTTGCTGCCAAATCTTTTAATTGGGCAACCTTTTCTTTTATTGCCATAGACGCAGCAGACAAAGGACTTCCCCCAGCCTTTACCGCCATATCAATTTGATAATAATGTTCTTTCAAATTATATTTATCCAAAAATGTATCTCTTTCTAACTTATCTCCATTCCTTCCATAAATATCATCAATACCCTGCTTTCCTCTCAATGATATGTATCTTAGTTTATCTTCATCAGGACTATTAGGCTTCGGAATATCTGTAAATGTTCTATCTGATTTAAACTCTTTGAAGCCTGCTATCTTTACTCCTGTCGGTTCGTTCAAATCAAGTCTGCAATAGGTTTGAACACCCTCTATTTCTATATTTACATTCTTTCCATTTTTAAGAGATTGCATCTGAGCTGGAGTTAAATCAACTCCCTCTATTTTTTTAGGAATGTATATATCATTGACATTAACCCTATTTATTTTACCAGTTTCCTTATCCACATACATAAACTGCTTCACATCCTTTCCATTTTCTCTCTGCATAGCCATTACGGTAAACCCTTGTTTCAAAGCCTCTTTTTGACTAAAAGATAATTGATGTTGGTCTATCATCTTATTAAGCAGCCCTGTCTGGTTCAAAACAACCTGTATAGCCAAAGCCCCTATTGGTCCAGCCACTATTCCAAGAGCCAACAGTGTAGCAACTTTCTTCGCTCTCAAAGGAACAAAAAGCTTCCTTTCGTCTTCCGCTTTTTGAAAAAATTTTATATTCTCAGCTTCAAGCTTAAGCCTGTTCTCGGCTGTGTTATCAATTTCAAACCCTTCTGAAATAAAAAGTTTTCCTTTGACTTTTATATTCTCTCCCTGTTCTTCAAAATCAATGCCTTTATCCTCCAGCAGTTTTTTCAAAGATTCATCATTCTTGAAATTTAATGTAAATCCTTTCCCTGTTGTTTCCGCTATATCAACTCCATCTTTTAAAAACTTATCGACTTCTTCATCAGAAAATCCTAAATCCCGGAGCGCAGAAGTAATCCTTTCGTTTTTCTCTTCTTCTGACAATACAGGTATATCATAACCGTTAGCCTCCAGAACATCTTTAACCTTGTTGGATAACTCAACCCTCATAGATTTAGCTTGTTCTATCTCTTTCATGGTAGTTGCATGATTATCCGCATACTGCGCTTTTAATTCGCATTTTTCAATAATTTCTGCATCCTTTAAAACTCCTGCTTTATCCAGCACATCTTTCAAATTAGAGAATGAAACATCCCCTTTATGCAAAACTACCTGTATCAACTTCTTTGCATCTTCTCTGTCAATCTTAGCGTCCATTATATTATCGTTTTATTTGGTTATCTCTATTATTCAATAAGTCTATTTCATTTTTAAAGACTTCTGCTGCAATACTTTTTAAATCTCTTTTTCCTGAAAGATATTCTTCATACAATTTTGTCGGAATCTTTTCTGACATTTGCGGATTACCATTAATATTACATCTTATTAGTGGCTTATTATCCTTGTCGGTCATAACTTGAATCTTATCTATCTTGACTTTAACAGTACCAAGTACAGACAGCCTTTTCTTCCCAAGCAATTCTCTTAATTCCAATTTCTCATCCGATATGATAGAACCATGCAACCTTTTATTGAAGAAATCAAGTTTGTTTTGAGGAACCATAATAACAATAGATGTATCAGTAGAAAATTTCCATGATTTTTCACCAGTTTTCATTCCGAAAATATCTCCAAGATATATCATACTGTTATCATACACAGATAGGTTTATATCATTTTCATTTTGCTCATTGACCTTTATAACAACTTCACCAATATTCTCTTTCAGATTTGCCTCAATGATGGAGACAACATCCTTTTCTTTCCCTATCATTGCCTCAATACTTGATGTCTTATCTAATATCATTTGCGAGGCTTTGTTTACATCACCAAGAACAGAGAATAAGAAATCGGGCTTTTCTTTTATTGTCTGAAGCCAAGATTTGAGATAGGCAGCATTTTCTTCCCGAATTGTAGAAGAGATCCCCAAAGAACTTGAAACAATAGCTGCCGATAATTCAGCAACAAGTTCTTCCCTCCCATAATCATAACTTCCGAAAATAGCAGGTTTTAATCTGTCTAATCGTGATTTATGCCCTGTGGAATGTGCCATCTCATGGAATAATGTAGCATAAAAACTCTCTCCGTCTTTAAACTGTCTCTTTAAGGGAACAACTATTTTTTCTTCTGATGAAGAATAATAAGCCCTATCCTGCTCTTTGGGTAGAATTGGAACAAACCACAGATTATCTTTTATCATTGTATCGATAACTGGATAGGATAACAGACCTTTTTCATCTTTCGACTTCGAGCCATTCAAATAGAATTTATTCATCAACTTATTGTAAAGCTCAGGAGCTTGTTCTTTGATGTTGGTTTGCTCAACATTAAACACGTTAAAAGGCTTCATATAAGGTATTACCTTATAATTCTTCTTATCCTCATCTGATAAAGCGATATAATCATTATAATCAATCTTCTTATCCGTTTCTTTATGAATCACCAATTTGTTCCAAAAAACAACAGGAAAAGCTTTAGCCCCTTTATTTATCCTAAATCCCAAATCATTTGCTTGCTTCCATGTCATAAAGACAGGCAACGGATATTTTTCTTTCTCGCATAAAAGATATAAAGCCAAAGAATTTATTCCGTTATATGTTCCTCCATTTATGTTTTGTGGAATCCCAGAAAAACTATTTGTAACCCACGGCTTTTTCCAGTCGGCAGATATGGCTTCTATCTTCTGAATCATCAGCTCGGTAAAAGCCTTGTTAGCAATCTCGTTAATCTTCATCAGGCATATTCACTTTTTGCTTTTGCATAAATTCTTTTTCTAAAAAATCAAGATACAGGGAAGCAGATTCATTATTATCTTTCAAATTTTCTTTCAAAAGCCACTCTTCATATTCATCTTCCGTATATCTTACAAATTCGCTCAAAGTAATTGTACCCCTTTGAAGTTCTTGTACAAAATCTTCGTATGTTTTCATATCTTATAAAATTAAGTTTTTCTTTTGTAAGTTTGTTCTTCCATATATTTTTGATATTGCCAACCGTTTTCAGATACAAGCCAATATCCAGTAACATTAGGACTAATTCTATCCCACTCTATAGCTCTTTCCTTAATCCACTCTGCTTTTGTCCTTTCTTCTACCAAAAGAAGATTTAAAGGCTTTATAAGGTCTATTGTGATAACAAATGATTTATCACCTTTATTAAGTTGTAAAATATCTCCCTGCTTTATAATTTCGATTTCGTCCACAGGCAAAGATTTACCTGAAAATATAGATGGTATAAACATTTGATTTACAGGAATGGAAACAAGAGTATTAATTTCCGGATCAAGTTGTATATAAGACATTACTTTCTTTCCACCATCCATTATCATAGATTTAATAATCCTCCCCTCTCTTAATAATCTTATCTCATCTTCTGTAAATGTGTCTTGATAAGGAAATTTTTTATTTACAGGAAAGAGTTTAAGCTGCACCTTTTCATCTTTTCTATGAAAAGCAAACTTTCCTTTCAAAATATGAGATTCGCCATCTACCAATATTTTAAACTCCATAACTGGAGATAATCGCCCTAATAGAATCCTATTAAGTATATCAATAGGTAAGTTAAAAAAGTTCTCTTTTGTTATACCTATTTCGGAGAGTTCTTCAAAAGGAATTTCATCTTCCTTAAAAATCATCTTATATAACATATAATGAATATTATTACTATATTTGCAGCAAATATAAGCATTTTATTCTTTATACGTATATGAAAACTGTACTCATTATTATTTTTACCTGTCTAATTTCAAGTAATTGTGCCTATTGCCAATTCTACACAGTGTCAAAAAAGAAAAATTACATCGAAATCCAGTCAACAAATACAGCTAATAGAAAAGAAAATCAATCCACCCCTACAATCCCAAGCAACAACAGGGAAAACAACACTTCCTGTAAAACAGCACAAAAAGATTCCACTTATGCATCAAAACCTAAAATAAATCTTCTTTCTTTGCCATTAGATAGTATATATATCACTTCTAAATTTGGGAAAAGAACAGATCCTTTCTCTAAGAAAAAAAAGATTCATCATGGGATAGATCTTAGAACACATTCTTCAGAAGTATATTCAATCATGCCGGGAAAAATAAAGAAGATAGGATATGAAAAAAAAGGATTAGGAAACTATATAAAAATTTCTCATGGTGAGTTTGAAGTAACATACGGACATCTTCACACAGTCCTTGGGGAAGAAGGGGATTTTATAGAAGCTGGAGAAAGAGTGGGAATATCCGGGAATACAGGAAAAAGTACTGGAGAGCATTTGCATCTTGCTATTAAATTCAAAGGAAAATACGTAGATCCGTTTCCAATACTAAACTACCTAAAAGGAGCATTATAGACTGCCCCTTTTTAATAATGATAATAATAAATAATCGGTTTTGTATTACAACACAAACCAAGAACCACCCAAGCAATAAAAATCACAGCTAAAAATTCTATAAGAAATATAGACACAATAATCCCTGTGATTCCTCCAGCAAATAGAACAGCTGATTTTATTTTATGTCCCAGTAACCAACAACCGATTATGAGCTTTATATAAGTCTTTATACCCTTATATAACAAATATAAAAATCCAAGGAGCAACAGAAAAAACACCATTAAAAATAATATATCCATAGTTACCCGATTTTTTTGGAAAATAATTAGTTATCCGATTTATTCTCTTTTACCATTTCTCTTGAATATCACTTAAAACTTCCATATATACTTGTTCTCAATAGCAAATATATATTTATACAAGTATATATACAAATAAATATATTCTTAACATCCTGCAAAAAAAACAATAGGGAAAACAACCAGTACTGAACACAGTTCTTTTCCCTATCGTTACAGACACCTTTTCATCTTCCAGTTCCCGGCTGATGGCTTCCTGAAGAACATCATAAAGACACCATTCACTCCAGAGCTGCACAATCCTGGAACGATGAAAAGACACCAGTCATTGTTTTTATTTCATGTAATCCAAAATCGCTTCGATATGCTTTTTTGCCTCTTCCATCTTTTTGATGGAATTATTTAATTTGGATTTCATAATTACATCTATCGAAGTCTTGTCAAAAAGCAGGGAGATATTTTCTTCCTCTATCAAATCGAATTTCTCTCCAAACAAATTATCTATTGATATATAATGAGAATAAAAATCAAGGAACTGCATTAGCTTTCTACCGCTCACATCCCTACCTTGTTCCATCCGACTAACAGTAATTTGAGTTATTCCTAACTTTTCAGCTACATCTTTTTGCGTGAGTTTCATATAGGTTCTCACTTCTTTAATTCTACGCCCAAATTCTATCAATCTGTCTTCGTTTTCCATTATTTATAATTGTTTTCATAAGATTGTTTCGCACATTTGCTTAACCTCTTCATTGATTCTTCTAAAATTTTCTGTCAAGATTTTATCTTTTTCATCTCCAAAATTATAGAATTTCGGCAATTCTACATAAGCTTTTTGTTCTTTTTTAATAGATTCCATATCAAAATTAGTTTTGGCAAAGAACTTTGTCGTCTGAAATTCTTCCGACTTACTTATATCAAGTTTCCCATTCGAGCCTGTTTTAGTTGCCACAAAATCCCTCGCAGTCTGTCCGCATAAAAATCCTGCTGGCATATCAGCTATCTTTGAAGCAGGAATAAGATTATCCATCTGTTCATTGTAAGATATTGTTGTTGAACCCTTATTGATACTTACTCCCTCCTTAATCTGCTTTACTTTTCCAAATATATCATTAGACAACCATTCAAGAGTTTCCTTACCTCTGGCTGACGCACAAGCTACATTAGCACAAACTGTAAGTATTTTCTGCATCCCTACTTTGCCATAATCTGCTTCGAGTTGCGCAAGTTCCTGAAATCCCAAAGTAACAGCAACCTTATTACTTCGTGCTGTACCGATTAATCGGTCTATCTTATGGAAATACAAAGTCGGTAACTCGTCCACAACAATGTTTACAGGAATATTTTTACCCTCTCCGGAGTTTACCCTTGTTATCAGCCTATTCAATATAAGTGCATTTAAAGAACCTGTTATACTCTCCATTTCCGGATCATTCGCTATAAGCAAATAAGACGGATTTTGAGGGTCAGATACTTTCAGGTCGAAATCATCACCAGAGAACACCCAATAAGCCTCTTTCGTTGCCAATCTCGAAGCATATACTCTTAATGTTCCTGCCATACCTTCCAACTGATCCATTGCCTTATTCTTTAATGCAGTTTTAAAGGGAGCTAATAAAGGATAGATCTCTTCATCTGTCATTAAGACCTCAAATATGGTAGTGTATTCATGATTCAAAAAAGCCAAGACATGAGGCATATCCGAATACTTACCATCTTGATAACGAACAAAAAAATAGATAATAGCAGCTAAAAAGTTTTCGGCAGCAGTCTTGAAAAAGTCATCAGAGCCTCCACCGCCAGATTCACTTTTACCTTTTTGTAATGATTCTATCAATGTAGCAGCAGTTTCAGACGCAGCCCCCATCGTCGCAATATATTTTTTTTGTATTGGATTTACTCTTCTCGAATATTCCACATCAGTAAAATTGATAATATGAAACTTACAATTTTTAGGAGTTCTCCCTGCCTGTTTATTATAATTGTAATGATAAAACAACATTCTTGCCAAAGTAG
>NZ_JBBKBF010000053.1:0-28497 GCF_037892625.1 Phocaeicola sp. ICN-14070
TACGAAAAACATACGGTTCCGCAACGCAAAACGTACGGTTCGCACGGCGAAAACATACGTTTTGCCGAAAGAAAACATAAAAACAATGGAAACGTTACGAGATTTTCTACCCGAGGTTTTCTAAAAAACTGGATTCCGGAGGAAAAAGAAAAGACTACCCTTTACGTAAGGGCATAAAAAAAGGAGTTCCGCTGAACTCCAACCTTTGTTAACCTTAAATCTAATACTATGAAAAACACAGTACAAAAGTATTTATTTTATCTGAAACAGCAAAACCCAAAGCTAAAAAACAATGTTTTACAACATACATTAACCAAAACCTATTTACCGATTAAATCCCTTAACAAATATAGCCTCAACCTTAAAAAAATCAAGAACAAGACTGCATCTATCATATGACCTCTCCCAACACTCGATTACTTTTGTCTAAAAATCATACACCCCTTGTCAAAAATTTAGACACTCACAAAAAATAGGGAAATCACATATAGTTATAAATCAACGATTTGAAATAATGGCACGAAAATTGTATCGTATATTGCAGTAAAAACAAAACCAAACACAGAAAATGAAAACTTACTTTACCTTTTTACAGCGCAACAAGCTTTTTACCTTTGTCAATATCATTGGATTAAGCATCTCACTCATGTTTCTCCTGCTGATTACCCACATGGTAACCCGACAGCTCACCGTAGACAAAGACATGAAAGATGCAGACCGGACTTATGTACTGGCTAACGAGATATGGGCAGGAGGTCACATCTTGCTGGGTGACAAACTGCAAAGCCGTTATCCGGAAATAGAAGACTGGTGCGCCGTAAGCGGTTACTACGAACAGTTTGTCAGAACTAACGACCAACCGGTTAATATACAAATGATGTTTGTCCGTGAAAACTTCTTCCGGTTCTTCAACTTTCATCTGCTGGAAGGAAATCCGGAAACCTTGCTGGCCAATGAAAACAACATCGTGCTGACACGTTCCTGTGCCATCAAGCTGTTTGGCACGGAACATGCGTTAGGGAAAACACTTATTGAACAAGCATTCGGTGACCGGCGCTGCACGGTAAGTGGAATCATTGAAGACATTGATAATTCTATCTTTCCTTCCAATATTGAAGCATTCAGCCTTCATAAAAATGTCCGGTATGTTCATTGGAGTGCCAGCGAAGAAAATACCCAGTTGGGCAATGCTGCCAGCTGTATTTTTTTCCTGCGTTTCCATCCGAGCGTCAATCCCAACGATAAAGCCGATGACATAGCCCGCTTTTTCAAAGAATTCTTCTGGATCTACCAATATGATTCCGTTAAAAAGGTATTATTCATTCCCGTACACAAGTTTTACTTCTCCGATACACAGGCTGCCGGAGCCATACTTAACCAATATAGCCTGAAAGTAGTACTTATTTTCCTGACCATCGGCGTCTTGATTCTGTTTATGGCCATCTTCAACTATACCAGCATGAGCATTGCCCAAACCAGTTACCGGGCAAAGGAAATGGCTACCCGACGCCTGTTAGGTTCCTCCAAGAAAAGCATCTTCTGGCGCATGATTGCCGAATCGTTCCTGCTGACCACGCTGGCCTTTGTGATTGGCTTTTTACTAGCCAAGGCTGCAGAACCTACAGCCATGGAACTGCTTCACACACGGCTTGACATTGTGGGTGACTTAAATCCCCTCACCCTATTGTGCTATCTGCTTCTGATTACCGTACTTTCCTTACTCTCCGGATTCGTGCCTGCCACCCTGCTGTCACAATACAATCCGCTGGACATCGTAAAAGGTACCTTCCGCCGCAAGACTAAGACTTTATACCTCCGTCTGCTAAACATTGTGCAAAACGGACTCACCATTGCCATGTTAGGATGTGCCATTTACCTGAGTGTACAGATTTACCGCATCCTGCATGCCCCATTAGGATATGAATACGGTCACGTCATCCACTACCCTCCTATGGGCAGCGACCAGAAACTTCAGCTTTTCCGCCAGGAAGCCCAGAAGCTTCCTTTCGTAAAACGCGTCAGTTTTGCACAAGGTACTCCCATTGACGGTGGAAACAATGATACCATGTACTTTACAACGGCCGACAGTACCAAGGACCTAAGTTTCCAGACCTTTGTGGTGGACTCTGCCTTCATCGACATCTTTCATATCCAAATTACGGAAGACCGTCACGCAGGATACAATCCAAAAAATTTCTTTGTAAGCCAGTCGGCCATGAAAGACTTACGTCAGTTGGGATTTACAGACTTTGTAAGAAGTGACCGTGGGGGCTATACCATGAACGTGGTTGGAGATTTCAAAGACTTCCAGATTCGCTCTCTGCTTATGAAAGATCCTCATCCGCTGCGTATGCAAATTGCTCCTTCCGACAGCATCAGCCCATGGAACATCCTGGTAGAAGTACGCGATGATCAACCCGAGGCTTATAAAAAGCAACTGGACCAGCTCTATTCCAAGATAATAGACGGATACTCGTTTGATTCAGAATGGTATGACACACTGGTACAGAAAATATATGAAGACATTACCCGTATGAATCACCTGATTCTTATCTTCACCTGCGCAGCACTGGTTATTTCCCTGTTAGGACTTACCGCCATGAGTATCTACTTCATCGCACAACGCAAACGAGACATCGCTGTACGCAAGGTATTCGGCTCCGACAGCCGCAGCGAAATGCTCCGGTTAATGAAATTCTCTTCCGCATCACTGGCGGTCAGTCTGCTCATCGGCCTCCCGCTGATGTATATCGGCATTCAGCAGATAGACAAGATTGTGACCTACGAAAGCAGTTTCCCCTGGTGGGTACCGGTTGCCGCTTTCCTGATTGTAGCCCTCATCTCACTGGCCTCCGTCTGGCTAATCAGCCGAAAAGCCGTACGGGAAAATCCAGTACTGAACCTGAAAACAGAATAATCTTACCCAAATCAGAAACATAAAAAACGAAAATATGAAAACCATCCTACGAAATCTATTCTACACACTGAAACGCTTCCAGACCGCCTCTGTGCTGAACCTAATGGGACTTTCGGCTGCCTTTGCCGCCTTTGTCCTGCTTATGATGAAGGTGAGCTACGAACGCGATTTCGATACCTGCTATCCTCATACCGACCGCCTGGTCATGCTGAATCTGGCACGACCTCAAGAGGAGAATTATGTCAGTACACTTCCCCGAGGCCCAATCGACTACCTTATCCAACAAGTACCGGGCATCGAATATGGCACCATCTATTCCCCTGCCTGGCAGAAGCAGGCTTTCTACACCGACCCCAAGAATCCGCAATACTTCTACGAGGAGCCCTGGGCCGTGTATCCCGACTTCGGAAAAATTATCGGACTGAAGTTCGTGGAAGGCAGTGACCAGGAGATGAAACAGCCGGAAAGTGTCATCGTATCCGAGAGCTATGCCCGCAAACTATTCCCGAATGGCAATGCCTTAGGTTCCTACCTGTACACAGATACTCCAGGCTGGCGAAATCCGGAAGCTACCAAATTCCGAATATGCGGTATTTTTGAAGACCTACCGGAAAACTGCCAGTTCAAAAATGACCTCTTTGTTCCGATGGGAAAACTTCAGGAGAACGACTGGGGCAGCCAGAACTTTTTTGCATTCTTCTTGCTAAAACCGGGAGTCAGCGTGGAAGAAGTCAACCAGCAGATTGCAGCTACAGAAGCCAACAAACGACTATTTACCGGGGATCAAGGCACCCAGAAACTCTATGTCCTCCCGATACAGAAACTATATTATGACATGCATTCCCCTTACTACTTCCAAACAGGTAGCCGCAGCACCATGACCCTGCTGGTAAGTATCGGGTTCCTAATTATCCTCATAGCCTGTATCAACCTTATCAACTTCAGCACGGCACTGGCTCCGGTACGCATGCGCAGCATCAATACCCAGAAAGTGCTGGGAAGCACCAATGGAGAATTGCGCCGTGCCCTGGTAGCCGAATCGGTGAGCATCGTATTAATAGGATGGCTATTATCATTGGGTATTGTCGCAGCCCTGATACGCCTGAACGTGCTTTCTTTTATGGGCTTTACCCCTTCCCTGCTCGTTTACTGGAAGTATGTGCTTTACACCGGAGTGATAGCCCTGCTTACCGGTATCGTGGCCGGACTGTATCCGTCATGGTACATGACCTCTTTCCCTCCTGCCCTTGTATTGAAAGGAAACTATGCCCTGAGCGGAAAAGGGAAACGGCTTCGTACGGTACTCATCGGTTTCCAGTATATTGTTTCGTTTGCCCTGATTGTGACCGCAGCTTTTATTTTTCTGCAGAACCGATTCATGCGAAACCATGAACTGGGCATCGACAAAGACCAGATACTGGTCGCTTCCCTCCCCCAAATGCCTTATCACAGCAGTCCGTACCGCAAATTCGACACTCAGCTGAAAAGTTTTGCTGAAATCGACGACATCGCCTACGCCAAATGGGAGTTAGGAGGCACCGAGGGATATACACAGTATATCTTCCGCTACAAAGGAAACAACTACGGACATCAATATATTGACGTCACAACGAACTTCTGCCGAGTCATGGGAATGCACATTCTGTCGGGAAGCGACTTCCTGCCCAGCGATTCCATCTACACCTCCCAATTAAACTTTATCGCCACGCAGGACCTTCAGAAAGAAAGCGGTATCCCGGCAGGAGAGACACTCGACTTTTTCCCATGGGGAATGAGCGCCACCCTCAAAGGATATGTGAATAACGTGCAGTTTACTTCACTCAAAACTGGCTCCGTCCCCTATATTTTCTGTCCCAACGGTATCTACAGCAACAATGTGCTACCATTTGCCTACATCCGCGTAAAGGCCGGAAGTAATATGGACAGCGCACTGAAGCATATCCGTCAGACAATGAGTGAATGTTTTACGGGCTATCCCACAGAAGTGAAATTTTACGACCAGATATACGGCCAGCTTTACCAAAAAGAAACAAACCAGCAAAAGATAATCACCTGGTTCAGTCTGCTGGCCATTCTGATTTCACTGGTAGGAGTATTCGGACTGATTATTTTTGAAGCCGCACACCGCCGTAAGGAAATCGGGGTACGAAAAGTATATGGAGCCTCCACGGGACAAATTCTTTGGATGTTCGGCCGCTCCTACCTCACGCTTTCCATCGTCTGTTCACTCCTGGCCAGTCCCATCGCCTGGTATGCCGTATCGGAATGGCTGAAACAGTTCAATGAGAAAATCCCTATTTCTCCATGGGTATTTCTGATTACATGCGTCATAATCAGTCTGATTACACTGATTACCATTACTATACAGAATTACCGGACAGCCAGTAGCAACCCTGTCAACAGCCTGAAATCAGAATAAAATCCAATGAAAAAATTGAGCGACAAAAAACGTAAAGGCGTTTGCACTAAAACGTCAAAACGTTTTTATCGGAACGCAAGTACATTTCAGTTTAAACGCCCTTACGTTTTACATTGAATGTACTTGCGTTTTAAAGCAAATATAAAAGCGTTTCTTTAAGCTGAAAAAAGGCATAAAAAAAGGCTATCAGAACTGGCAGCCTGTCAGCAGTCAGCCAGTTTATAAGTCCGGAAGCGTTTCCCTTTCTTAAGTTTGAACACAAGTTCCCTCCGGTCCTTATGAAAAAAGCGGTCGCGAATGTTCACACCAAACTCACACGCTTCTCCCTTTTTCATGTTAGGAAGATGAATCCGGCATATTCTTTTCTTTTTATAGAACAAATAAAAATAGGTTTTACGCATCACCTTTTCTCCTTCATTGCTGATTTTCATTTTCAGACGTTTTCCGTCGTGCATCGCACAAAATACAGGAGGATAAATCACCATTTCCTTCAGCACATCATCACTATCATTAGATGCTACCAGTTGCAGGCATTCATTATCCGGCACAGACTGGGCAAAAATTTGTCCGATAAAAAAAATCCACACACATACGATTCCGATGACTCTATAATACTTCATAACCCAATACCTCCTTTATTATACCCATGGCACCTAAAGTTACAAAAAGATTCAATTGCCTTGCATAAATGAAAGGTTTATTTCACAAATAAAGAATAAAAGGCCAGTTTCAGGATAAATCATACCATAAAGCACGCGGCCTGACACACCGTTATGGCATGCCAGGCCGCTCTGCTGAAATTTGCAATTCTTACTTATTTTTCTTCCATTGTTCTTTTTCTATCAAATAAGAGATAACAAGGCCTAAACCTCCTCCCAACAGAACGCACGCTCCGTAAATTATAGAAACGGCCTCTTTTACGGTATAAGGGTAATTATCAGACAAGTAATCCGGTTGGGTGGTACATGTCAACACGTATCCTACCAAAAGTCCTGCCCCCAATCCAAGCAGCAAACATCCTATACGCAGTCCTCCAAACGAATACAGGCTGGGGCGATACATAATGCCATTCTTAAAGGTTTCCGGCGTCAGTTTGTCGCCCATCTTTTCAATCAGCATCATCCGCTCTCTTCTTCCGGCAAACAGTTCAAACAATTTATAAATCACTCCAAAAACAATTGCCACATTGGCCACAATCATCAATTCTTCCATTTTATTCAGTTTTTAATTTGTTACTTTGCCCTTTAGACGCAACCCACACAGAAAGGTTACACTTTTACCGAGAAAAATATTTTTCTATTTTCAGTGTAACCTTTTACTTTGCTCTGCGTCTAAAGGGCATCATGAATCACGAGGAACTACATATCATAGCATCTATCCTGAGCGGACGAACCGAACAGTTCGCCTATTTTCTCGACACCTACGGGCCACAGGTTTTCCACCTGATAGTCCGCATGATAGGCTCACCGGAAGATGCCGAAGAACTGACACAAGACTGTTTTATGAAAGCCTTCACCCACCTTTCCTCGTTTCATGGAGACAGCAGTTTCTCTACCTGGATCTACCGCATTGCCTACAATGAAGCGACCTCCGCACTCCGGAAAAAAGATAAAGAACTGCTTTCATTCGACGACCGGATGTGGAACAGCCTTTCAGATAAAGAAATAGATGAGGAACTGGATACCGAAAACGAAGTGCAGATTCAAAAATTACAGCAGGCACTCACCCAGCTCAAGCCCGATGAACAGGCACTCGTTACCCTATTCTATGAAGAAGAAAAAAATATAGAAGAAATAGCCTACATCTTTCATCTGACAGAAAGTAACGTAAAAGTAAAACTGCACCGCATCCGAAAAAAGTTATGTAACTTAATGAAAGAGGAGATTTAAGACATGAGAACAACAGATAAAGGACTTCAGAAGGCCATAAAAAGGCAGCCCCATTACGAGCTGCCCAGTAATTTCAGCTACCGCATGATGCAAAAGATACAAGAGGAAAGTATCTTACGCGAAAAACGGCAGGAAAAAAGAATGTTCATCCTCTTCCTTGTCTTTGCCATACTCAGCGGGGGAAGTTGCATCGGATTTTTTATATGGAAATACGGAGCAGCCTTCATCAGCTATTGGCACACCTGCAAGGAAATACTTCCGGACTCCCATACGCTCCTTTTCTACCTGCCCACGCTCTGTGCCCTCTGTCTGCTGTACTTCTTCGACCGATGGCTACGAAAGAAAATGCATAAAACAGTTTAAAGACTGTACCATACTAAAAAGGGCGAATCTCATTCGAAATTCGCCCTTTCCATTTCTATATCAATCAGAAATCTTATTTCCGATAGCTTTCCAATTCTTCTGCCTGGAACTTACGGATGAAGTTGAAATGCTTTTCTACTTCAGATTCAGCGTAGTTCACATACACGTTCAATGACTTGCCGAACATGTCAGGAGCCTTTGTCGCATCCTGCAAGAGCAGATGGCTCATCACGCACACAGCTGCCATCTCATACAAACGACGAGATACCAGATCCAGCAATTCCTGGTTCTGTGCTTCCTTCACTGCATTGGTACATGCTTCCAGCTTACGAGTCATATCCTTGATACGATTCATATAACCTTCAAATTCCGGAGCACAAGGAATCAGTTCATATTCATGCAAAGTAGCCGCATACGAACCGTTTGTTACGTAACGGATGGCAGCTACTGTCTGCAACTGGGTAGTACCTTCATAGATGCTGGTGATACGGGCATCACGATAAATACGCTGACAAGCATATTCCATCATGAAACCAGAACCGCCGTGCACCTGAATACAGTCGTATGCATTCTGGTTGGCATATTCAGAGTTCATACCTTTTGCCAGCGGAGTAAAGCTGTCGGCCAGTTTTGCATAACGTTTCTGTTCCTGACGTTCTTCCGGAGTTAACTTGCGTTCACGGGCAATGTCATCCAACGCTTTGTAGATGTCCACGTAACGAGAAGTCTGATACAACAACGCACGACCTGCATCCAGTTTTGCCTTGATGGTAGCCAACATGTCATACACAGCCGGGAATTCGATAATGGCCTTACCGAACTGTTTACGGTCTTTTGCGTATGCCAAAGCCTCATCGTAAGCAGCCTGGCTCAAACCTACAGACTGAGCGGCAATACCCAGACGGGCACCGTTCATCAACGCCATGACGTACTTAATCAAACCTAACTTGCGTTCACCGCAAAGTTCCGCCTTCGCATTCTTATAAACCAGCTCACAAGTAGGAGAACCATGGATACCCAGCTTGTTTTCAATACGGCGTACATCTACTCCACCATCGTTCTTGTCATAGATGAACATAGACAATCCACGACCGTCGTGTGTGCCTTCTTCCGAACGAGCCAATACCAGGTGAAGGTTTGCATCACCGTTCGTAATGAAACGTTTCACACCGTTCAGGCGCCAGCAGTTGTTAGCTTCATCGTATGTAGCTTTCAGCATCACACTCTGAAGGTCGGAACCAGCATCCGGTTCAGTCAAGTCCATTGACATGGTTTCACCGGCACAGATACGCGGAATGAAACGGCTGTGCTGATCTTCGTTACCGAATTCATAAAGTGTTTCGATACAGTCCTGAAGTGACCAGATGTTACCGAAACCGGCATCAGCCTGAGCCACGATTTCTGCACACATGGTGTACGGAGTAATCGGGAAGTTCAAGCCACCGTAACGGCGCGGCATAGTCATACCATTCAAACCAGCTTTCACCATTGCATCCAGGTTGGTCTTTGTACCGGAAGCGTATTCCACGCGACCGTTTGCACAGTGCGGACCTTCTTCGTCCACTCCTTCTGCATTGGCAGCAATCACTTCACCTGTGATTTCACCGGTAATTTCCAATACTTTATCGTAAGAGTCGACTGCATCCGCATAGTCCTGCGGTGCGTAGTCATACTCGTCTTTATCTCTGTAATCGCGTTCTTTCAACTGACAGATACGCTCCATCATCGGATTGTTCAAGTGGAACTTGAGTTCCGGATGTTCTGTATAAAAGTTTGCCATTATTTACTGTTCTTTTTGTAATACTTAATCATTTTCGGAATAACCTCTTCCACTGTGCCGTTGATGACATAATCGGCAATTGCATTGATAGGTGCATTTTCATCGTTGTTCACAGAAATGATGATACCTGCATCCTGCATACCGGCAATGTGCTGAATCTGTCCGGAGATACCACAAGCGATGTACAGTTTAGGATGTACGGTCACACCTGTCTGACCAATCTGACGGTCGTGGTCGCAGAAACCGGCATCTACTGCTGCACGGCTGGCACCTACTTCTGCATGAAGTTCCTTAGCCAGTTCGAACAACATATCGAAACCTTCCTTGCTACCCATACCGTAACCACCGGCAATTACAATCGGAGCACCTTTCAGGTTGTGTTTAGCCTTTTCTACGTGACGATCGATTACTTTCACTACGTAATCAGTTTCAGGCACGTATTTCGCTACGTCGTGACGAATCACTTCACCCTGATAATTGGCATCTACGATTTCTTTCTTCATCACACCTTCACGTACGGTAGCCATCTGCGGACGATGTTCCGGATTGATAATGGTAGCCACAATGTTACCACCGAAAGCCGGACGAATCTGATACAGCAGGTCTTCGTAAGTGATACCGTTTTTCTTGTCTTCATGGTTACCGATTTCCAGCTGCGTACAGTCGGCAGTCAGACCACTTGTCAGTGCAGAAGACACACGCGGACCCAGGTCACGACCAATTACGGTAGCACCCATCAAACAAATCTGCGGTTTTTCTTCCTTGAACAAGTTGACAAGAATAGAAGTATGAGGAAGTGAAGTATAAGGGAACAAGCCCGGAGCATCAAACACATGTACACGGTCTACTCCGTATGGCAAAACTTGTTTTTCTACATCTGCAAGGTCTGTACCGGCACAGATAGTTTCCAGCTGACATCCCAGCTGAGTGGCCAACTTACGACCTTTGGTTAAAAGTTCGAGACTGACATCGGCAACGTGCTTGCCTTCCATCTCACAATATACAAATACGTTATTCATAGTCTTTATCCGATAGTATGGTTAGCCAACAGTTCAACAATCAAGTTTTCTACATCTGCATCGCTGCCGGTAAGCGTCTTGCTTTCCTTTGCCTGGAAGATGATGTTCTCAATCTTCTTTACCTTAGTCGGAGAACCCGACAGACCGCATTGTTTCGTATCACCGTTTACATCGGCTACACTCCATTCTGTGATATTCAGATAAGGACGGCTTTCATACAAAGAAGCATAAGGCAATTCAGCTCCGTCTTTGGTAATGGCAGCCTTTTCCTGACCACCCAGTGCACGTTTGTACTTCTGTACCAGTTTCGCATTGCGCGGACGGCAAGGAGCCGCACTACCGTTTACAGTCAATACAATCGGAAGCGGACCTTCTACAGTTTCCACACCTCCGTCGATATGGCGTTTCACACGGATACGTCCGTCTTTTACCTCCTGAATTTCTTCTACGTAGGTCACCTGAGGCAAACCTAATTTTTCTGCAACCTGAGGACCTACCTGTGCAGTATCACCATCGATAGCCTGACGTCCACCCACGATGATGTCATATTCACCAATCTTGCGGATAGCTGTTGCCAACGCATACGAAGTAGCCAGCGTATCTGCTCCGGCAAAAGCACGGTCTGTCAGCAGATAACCGTTGTCTGCTCCTCTGTATAATCCTTCGCGGATAATTTCAGCGGCACGACCCGGACCCATTGTCAGGATAGTTACAGTAGAACCAGGATGTGTGTCTTTCAGTCTGAGTGCCTGTTCCAGGGCATTCAAGTCTTCCGGATTAAAAATCGCCGGAAGTGCTGCACGGTTAATTGTACCGTCAGCATTCATGGCATCTTTTCCCACACAGCGTGTATCGGGAACTTGTTTAGCCAATACTACAATTTTCAAACTCATTAGATTCTTTATTTTGGTATTAGTAAATTCTTGTCGGCAAATTTAATGAAAGCATTTGTTCCGCAAAAAGATATGAAGAAAAATTAAGTGTATTCTCCACATCTTCACTCAACTGTGAATAGGTGGCAATGGGATTATCGGAATACATGGACACAACCGTTCCATCCCTCCTGCAAACATACACCCGGGGAATTCCGCTCGTAGAAAACAATTCATACACCCGCCGGTCATCCTGTGCCGAATAGGGTATGGTCAGAGAGTTTTTCTCCCAGTAATCTGCTACCTCCTCTTCGCCTTCCTCCCGACTGATAGCATATCATTCGCAGCATATTCTTCATATAATCGCTGAATAACCGGTAATTCTTTCTGGCAATCCGGACATTCCGTATGAAAGAAAATCAATACAGCTACCTTTCCCTTAAGAGACTGCGTACTCAACTCTGAGCCATCATTCAAAACGGCCGAAAAATCCGGCAACACATCGCCCGGCTCCACTATATTCTCGCCAGCCGAAACCTCTTCACGGATGCAGGAAAACAACAAGCACCCCAATAACACGAAAAAAATACTTGACCAATACTTCATAGGGTAAAGATAAACAAGATACACAAGTTTTGCAAACTCTAAGAACTTGTGTATCTTTGACTCCTGAAAAAGACTTTATAAAATATGAATACAATGAATCAGGAAACTGCGCAACTTCTCCAGCAAATCGGAATTGAGAAGTCTGATTTAAACTGGACTACACAAGTTGTACTCATCTTAGCCATCTTACTGGTATCTTATCTTACTACACTAATCTTCCGCCATCTTATCATGCCGGCCGTACGAAAGATTACAGCCCGCACCAAAGCCACGTGGGACGACTATCTGTTCAATGACAAGATGATGAAAGCCTCTTGCCGGATGATTCCACCTATCACCTGGTACATCCTGCTCCCTTTTGCCTTTGATGACAAATCGGCCTACCTGCTTCAAATCCTATTGAAAATCTGTCTGATTTATCTCATCATCACGGCACTCATGCTGATTAAATGCTTTCTGGACTCTCTCTACGAAATATCCAGTGAGCATGAAGCTTTAAAGAACCGTCCGCTCAAAGGTATCTACCAGATGATAAATCTGGTATCCATCGGAATAGGTATCATTCTTATCATCAGCGTCTTGATTGACCGGAACGCCACCGCCATCCTGACCGGACTCGGTGCCTCGGCCGCCATTCTGATGTTGATTTTCAAAGACAGTATTCTGGGATTAGTGGCCGGCGTGCAGCTTTCGGCCAACGACATGCTCCGTCCGGGCGACTGGATTACCATGACCAAATACGGTGCCGACGGTTACGTGGTTGAAGTGTCGCTGACTACCGTAAAAGTACAGAACTTCGACAAAACCATCACCACGATTCCTCCTTATGCACTGGTCAGTGACTCGTTCCAAAACTGGAGAGGCATGCGCGAGTGTGGAGGTCGCCGCATCAAACGCTCACTGTTTATCGACATGACTACCGTACATTTCTGTACACCGGAAGAAGTGAACCGATTCGTACAAAAAGGATGGATAACTGCTCCAACCGAAGGAAATGAACCACCTGTCAACCTACACGTGTTCCGCGAATATGCCCTCAAATACATCAGCAGCCATCCCGAAGTGAATCACAACCTGATGCAGATGGTCCGCCAGTTGCAGCCCACCACCGAAGGTATCCCCGTAGAAATCTACTGTTTCTCGAATACCCCCGACTGGATTCCATACGAAACCCTGCAAGGCGAAATCTTTGACCACCTGATAGCCATGATACCGGAATTCGGCCTGCATATCTTCCAGCGCCCGGCCGGAACCGATTTTCAGCCCAATGAGAAAAATGAATTTCTAACTTCAAAATAAAAAACAATGGAAACAGGACTTACATACAGCAGCACCGTACAGGTAAATTCCACCAACACCGCCCTAGCACTCGGCTCAGGAGATATGGAAGTGTTTGCTACCCCCGCATTGGTAGCCTTAATGGAAAACGCTGCCATGAATGCCGTAAAACCCGTACTCCCGGAAGGCTCTACCACCGTAGGTGCCATGATTCAAACCTCGCATCTCAAACCCTCCGGTCTGAACGAAGAAGTGACCGCTACCGCGGAACTCACAGAAATAGAAGGACGGAAACTTACCTTCAAAGTTAGTGCATCCGACAGCAAAGGACTGGTGGGAGAAGGGATTCACATCCGCTACATAGTGGACAGGGAACGTTTCCTGAGCAAACTTTAACAGCACACAATTGTCTACCATAGATTTATAGACAGACTACTGCATCAACAGTAGAACTCTAAAACATCATTTACGTTTTCCATTCTGCATCCCTAAGTTTTCCGGTGCGAAAACCTAGAGATGCAGAATGAGAAACATAAGGTTCCGCGAGGGAAAACATAAAAAACAAAAGTCGAAATACTACTTATCTCCTTCGTATTTTTTCAATTAGTGTAAAAAAGAAATCCCTGAAGCAAGGATATTTCACTTGCTTCAGGGATTCTTCTATATACATATTATTACACTATACAATTACCAGCGCAATCAGCTGAATAAACAGAATCAGGAATACCATAGCGATAGGATAAACCGTAGCGTATGCCACTCCCGGGATGTTACTGTCTGTCATCGAATCAGCAGCGGCCAGACCAGGCGTACTGGTCATACCTCCGGTAATGGTGCCTAACAAGTCGAGCAGGCTTACCTTGAAGACCCATCGGCCCACTATGGCAGCCAGCAGCATAGGTACCAATGTAACCAACGCTCCGACTCCAAAAAGCAGGAAACCACTTTCCTGGAAGGTGGCTACCAAAGTTTTTCCGGCTGAAGTTCCTACCTCTGCCAGGAACAGCAACAAGCCCAACTGACGCAGCAACTGATTGGCCGGACCTGACATGGACCACATAATCGGACCAGTCTTGCCAATAGCACTCAGGAACAAAGCCATCATCAGTACGCCTCCGGTCAGTCCCGGAGAGAAAGTCATGCCACCACCGAAAGAGATGTGCAGTTTTCCGAATAATACGCCCAACACGATACCCATAGCAATCGGGAAGAAGTCTGTATCCGACAAACGCTTTACATCATTTCCCAACAAACGGGCTACTGCCTGAATACCTTCCTTCTCGCCCACTACCATCAGCTTGTCACCAAACTTCAGTGCCAATTCCGGTGAGGGAGACAAGTCAATACCGCTTCGGCGTACACGAGTGACCGTACAACCAAAGTTCTTCTGCAAGTTCAGTTCACCCAACTGTTTGTTAATCATATCTTTCTTGGTGAGCAACAAAGATTCAATGGTTTGTGTATGGCTCAACGGGAGTTCACCTTCTTCACGCTCACCCAACATCAGTGCCAGACTATTCAAGGAATTCTCACTACCCACGGCCTGAATGCAATCACCTTCCTGCAATACGGTATGAGCTTTAGGAATCAGAATCTCTTCTCCTTGCTTCAAGCGTGAAATTACGGCTCCCGTCATGGCACGAATGTTCAACTGACTTAGCGTACGGCCAAATACAGCCGAATTCGTCACCCGGAACAAACAAGTGCTCAATTCAGGGAACTGGCTGCGCCGTTCCTTCTCCAGTCTGCGTGCTTCCTCATTCAAGTCTATTCCCATCAATTTAGGAAGCAACTTCACAAAAAGAATCACCCCAATCACCCCAAACGGATAGGCAATACCGTAGGCAATGGAAGCCAACGGCGACTGGGTACTGTCAATGGCCACCGCCAAACCAGGTGTACTGGTCAAGGCACCGGCTATCAGTCCCACGATACTAGGTGTATCGATATCAAAAAGATATTTCATTCCGACCCCTGTCAGGCAGGCAGAAGCCACAATCAGCAGTGTAATCAGAATCAAGGTTTTTCCCTTGCTCCGAAACGAATGGAAGAAACCCGGACCGGCCTGAATGCCAATCGTAAAGATAAACAACACCAGCCCGAAGGTTCCCAGTTCCTTTGGAATGGACACCCCCCAATGCCCGAAGGCAAGAGCAATAAAAATTACGGCAGACACATCGAGCGATAGGCCCATCACTTTGATACGTCCGAGCATAAAGCCCAAGGCTACAATCAAGAAAATTGCAAAATACGAAGTTTGCAGTAAGTCTGTCAACATGGTTAATAAAGATAAATGAATAAAACTGGGATAAAGATAAGCAAATTTTATGAATATCTTTATCCCAGCTTCTGAATTCACTCCTGCAGACTACCTACATACCCGTAAAGTTTCTTATAAAACGCATGCTTGGTCAATGTGGAGGCATCGCCCAGAATAATCAGTTTCATACGGGCACGGGTGATGGCTACGTTCATGCGGCGCAAGTCATTGAGGAAACCAATCTGACCGTCTTCATTGGCACGCACCAGACTGATAAGAATCACATCACGCTCCTGCCCCTGAAAGCCGTCCACCGTATTGACGGTAATTAAGGAACGATAGGGCTTGAAAAAAGCATCTTTCCTTACCAGCTGACGCAAATACTGCACCTGAGCCTTATAAGGAGAAATCAGTCCCACATCAATCCGTTCTTCTAAAAAGCGTTCCCGACCGATTTTCGTGATGTATTCCTTTAACTGACCGATGGACAATTCAGCCTCCGGCTTATTGATTCGTCCGTAGTTTTCACCTACAAACTCTTCATTACAGTCCATGCCTTCCGTATTTACCCATTCTATCGGCGTATCAAAATCCAGGATGCTACGGTATTTCACTTCAGGAGCTGACTGCAACATTCCTCCATAAAACCAGTCGGACGAGAAACGCATAATCTCATCGTTCATACGATACTGTACCTTCAGCAAGGATACCACCTCCGGCTTGTTCTTCACAATGGCCTGCATTAATGTATGTCCTAACCCTGCACGCAAGGCTTCCGGATTCTTCACCGTAGGCGGCAACTGACAATGGTCGCCAGCCAAAATCACCCGGTCGGCTTTACGAAGCGGAATCCAGCAGGCTGCTTCCAATGCCTGAGCCGCCTCATCGATAAATACCGTTCCGAACTTCTGTCCGGTGAGCAAGCGGTTGGCACTACCCACCAGCGTACAAGCAATCACCCTCGCTTCACTGAACAAGGATTCATTGATACGGATTTCCAATTCCGTAGCTCGGTCTTTCAATGAATTGATTTTTTGCCGGATACTTTCCCGGTCATTTCCTTTCCGGCTACGGGTATATAGTTCACGAATCGCCTTACGGATACTCCATAGCTGAGGATAGTCGGGATGTGACTCAAAACGACGTTCGTACGTAAACGACAGCATCTTATCGTTTACCCGACTGGGATTTCCGATACGGAGCACGCTGACACCACGGTCTACCAACTTTTCACTAATCCAGTCGACAGCCATGTTACTCTGAGCACATACCAATACCTGATTTTCACGATGAAGTGTTTCATAAATAGCCTCCACCAGCGTAGTGGTCTTACCTGTTCCCGGAGGACCGTGCACAATGGCCACATCCTTGGCATGCAAGACTTTATTTACTGCTTCATCCTGTGTAGCGTTCAACCAGGGGAAACGTACCGGTTGAAAAGAGAAAGTAGATACGGGTTGCGTACCATGAAAAATATCCCTTAACTCTGCCAGTCGGTTGTTCTTGGCAGAAATGACCTGTTTCAGTGCCTCGAACATCAGGCGATAGCTGGTTTCATCAAAATAGAGTTGTACCCCGACCACTTCTTTGCTCTGCAGCGTAAGCAGTGCATTGGCATCCGGCAAGATGACTACCATGCGGTCTTCCTCCACGTAATTCACCGTAGCTACGAAATTCAGGTAAGTCAGTTTCCCCGACATATCCTGCGTAAAGAAACAAACCGGTTTCCCATATTCAAACAGGTGCTCTATCTCCTTGTCTTCTTTTCGCTCTACTTCAATGACCAACTGATTCAAGGCATTGTAATAGCTCCGTCCCAGCGATAACGGATACCAGCACATGCCCCGTTTGATTTTTCGGCCAATTCCCATCAGCTCCGTCTGCTGCTGGAACTGCTCCTTTTCGTATTCATACTCTAATTTCAGCAATTCATAGTGATGCTGCAAATATAAAACAGGCGATTTTATTTGAGTACCTTCCTTATTCATTTCCTTCTACATTTGATTTGCTTTCTGCCAGCATCTGGGCACGCGACTTGCTCTGCGTCACCACATAGACACCTGTAAAAATCAACAGCGCCGCTACAATCTTCACCCAACCGAAAGTTGCCATACCAGCAAGTACAGCCACACAACTTCCCACAACCGGCTGCATGTAGTTATACATACTGACTACTGTAGGCCGCAAGGATTTCTGACCGACCAGCATCAAAATATAAGCCACATACGTACCAAAGAGTATAACATAACCGACTTCCAGCCAGACTTCTATCGGGAAAGCTGCCCAATCCATCACTGAAAAATCATGATAAGAGAAGGGTATAAAGCATATCGCCGCATAAGTAAACATCCACTTCATCAATGTAATCACGTGATAACGGGCAATCAACTTCTTAAAAATGGTCAGATAACAGGCAAAACTAATCTGAGCTGCCATACAGAGTGCATCACCCCATACGCTACCACCTTCCGTATCTCCTCCCCGGTTGCTCAGAATCAAGGTCAGGGCACCGATGGACCCAAGAAATATCCCAATCACCTTTTTCGGAGTAACGGGTTCTTTCAGGAAAAGAGCCGCTAAAATCATGGTTACAATCGGCATGGTAGTAGTCATGATAGACGCATCGACCGGAGAGGTCAGTGACAAGCCGAAAGTAAAACACCCCTGATTGCAGACAATCCCCAACAAGGAAGCAAAGAACAGCATCAGCAAATCGTGCGGATTGACCTTCTCCTGCTTTACGAAGAAGGAGGTAGTCCAAAAACACACGGCCGCTCCTATCATACGCATATTCGCCAGTGTGAGTCCGGTAATACCCGCTTCCATGGCTGCCTTGCCTACCGGCGACATCAATCCCCACATGCTTGCAGCCAATAACAATGAAATATGAGCTTTTACAGAACCTTTCATGATTTAGTCTTTTTAAATTTCTGCAAAGTTACGAGGTTTTTGAAAAAAGGGCCGGTCGGGCGTTGATTTATTCCCGGGAATTTTCTATTTTTGTTTGACGCGTTAAAAAATACAGTCCATGAAAAAGCAAGCTGAATATATCAAGCGCATTGAGATAAAGGGCTTATGGGGCCGGAAAAACATTGCCTGGGATTTACGCCCGGATGTAAACATCCTGAGTGGAGTAAACGGCATCGGAAAAAGTACGATTCTGAACAACTCTGTCCGCCGGCTGAGTGACCTGGAAGGAGGAGCCCTGAGTAACGGCATACATCTGGGAGTGTCTTTCACTTTCTATCCGGAAGATGCCACCTATATCCACTTCGATGTGATAAGAAGTTTTGACCGTCCGCTGCTCAGTTCCGGATTATTGGAAAAAATCGGTAACCAGAATGTCAAGACTGAACTCGACTGGCAGCTTTATCTCCTGCAGCGACGCTATCTGGATTATCAAGTAAACATCGGCAACCGGATTATCGAGCTTTTGACAAGCGGCAAGCCCGAAAATCAATCCAAGGCAGCCGAAATCTCTCTGCCTAAAACCCATTTCCAGAACCTGGTAGACGACCTGTTCAGTGAAACGGGGAAAAAGATTCTCCGCCAGAGCAATGAAATACAGTTTGAACAAGACGGCGACATATTAACCCCTTATCAGCTTTCTTCCGGTGAAAAGCAGATGCTGGTCATCCTGCTCACCGTACTGGTGCAGGACAACCAACCATGTACCCTCTTTATGGACGAACCCGAAATCTCACTTCATGTAGAATGGCAGCAACGGCTTATCTCGCTCATCCGAAGCCTGAATCCGAATGTGCAAATTATACTGACCACCCATTCACCGGCACTTATCATGAACGGATGGATGGACGCCGTTACCGAAGTGAGTGACATTACAACCCTTTAAAAACATGTAGCCGTATGGGAAAAAGACTGACTGAAAACCTTTCTTCCCTGTACATTGGAGCGGCTAACAGCCTTAAGCCCAAGCGTGCAAGAAGAAAAATCGTGGCCTACGTAGAAAGCTATGATGATATTTCTTTCTGGAGATCCATACTTGCGGAATACGAAGACAACACCCGCTATTTCGAAGTCATGCTCCCCTCTCAGACTTCATTGGCTAAAGGTAAGAAAACCGTACTGATGAACCAGCTCGGGAAGCAATTAGGCGAGAATATGATTGCCTGCGTGGACAGCGATTATGACTACCTGTTGCAAGGACGTACCAACACCTCCCGATACATCATCGAAAATCCCTACGTGATGCAAACCTATGCATACGCCATTGAGAACTACCATTGCTATGCCGAAGGGTTGCATGAAATCTGCGTCATGGCTACGCTGAACGACCATAAGCTGATTAATTTTCCGGAATTCATGAAACTTTATTCCCAAATAGCTTATCCGCTGTTTGTATGGTCTGTCTGGTTTTACCGGAAACATATTCTGTCAGAATTCTCACTGTTGGATTTCTGTTCCTATGTAAAGCTTGATCAGGTTAGCACCCATCATCCGGAACGAAGTCTGGAAACCATGGCAAAAAAAGTCAACCGCAAACTGCATGACCTGGAACGCCATCATCCGGAAGCACTGGAAGAAATTGAAAGCATGAAAAAAGAATTCGACCGCTTGGGAGTCCATCCGGACAATACCTATATGTTTATTCAAGGCCATCACATTATGGACAATGTAGTGCTGCGACTGCTCATTCCCGTATGCACCGTACTCCGCCGGGAAAGAGAACAGCAAATCCATGACCTGGCCCTCCACGACATGCAGCTTCACAACGAGCTGACTAGCTACCAGCGAAGTCAGGTAGGAGTGGAAGTCGTTATCCACCGAAACAGTTTCTACAAGAACTCTCCCCTGTACCAGATGATACGGAGAGACATCGAGAAATTTCTCAAAATCATCCGTTAGCCGGTATTTCCCTATCCAATTATAGGAAATCCCCTACAAAAGAATGGGCGTTTTCATCTTGACCGGAGAATTTTCTTCCGTTAACTTTGTGCTATCAACAAAGCTGGAGAAATCATACTCTCAGCCGGAAAAGACAATGCTTATGAGAACAAGAACATTTATTCTTTGCCTGCTGGCCCTTTGCCTGAGCACAATCCGAGGCTACGCATCCGGTCTGGGCGACTTCCGTGTCAATGCCCGTTTCCTGACCGACCGAATGGCCTTTGAACTGCACCTCAACAGTAACCAGTACAACGACCTGTACGAAATCAATTACGACTTTCTCTGTAATATAGGTCCATACGTTTCTGGCATTGCCGTTGCCGATACTCGTGCGATGGATGCATATTACCGTTACTTGGACGAACGAAACGACGACCTGCGATGGGTACTTTCACAAGCAGAATACGTACGCTTCATCGATATCGAATATTTCTTCCGCCCCATTTATGCCATCAACAACGTATGCTATCTGCGTGTATATAAAATTTATCCGAACAGAATCCATTTCTACTTCAGACCTCCCCGCCATTACCTGACCTACAGAGGCGGACATTGCCGGGCACATTTCGGAGGCGTAAGCTACTACCGGCGTAATTATCCTGCACGCTACCACCATCCGGTGTACAGCCGCCCGTGCCGAGTCAGTCCGCAGATGCGACCGCACGACTTTGCCGGACCACGTCCGGGAAATCGTCCTCCGCAGAAGCCTAACTGGAAGCCTGCACCCCGTCCGGACCGGAAACCTGTCTCTGTGGATAGACCCAATTACCGCCCGCCTCAGCATTCGGAACACAAACCGCAGGCACGCCCACCTCACAATCCTCACAAGAACCCAGGCTTCAGGCCTCAGGAAAGACCAACCCGACGCCCGGAGGTAAGTCCCGACAAGATGCGTCCGAAACAAATCCGGGAAAAAAGCAACATAAAAGAAAAAGAGCGTAAATCTCTCTCCAAACGATTATAAATAAAAAAGTGCTGAATCAGGAATCATCTCTTCCAGATTCAGCACTTCCTTTTATATCAAAAAAAGTCTCAGACTAAGCGGATACCCCCTTCTTCCAGCACCACCAGTCTTTTCTTATATAAATCGCCGACCGCTTTCTTGAAAGTCTTCTTACTTACACCGAAGGTCTGGTAAATCACCTCCGCATCGGTCTTATCATTCAGCGGGGTAAAGCCGTCATTATCCTTGATGTACTGAAGCAATACCTCGGAAAAATCATCTACCTTCCGGGCACCGGCCTTCTGCAATTCCAAATCAATCTTTCCATCCGGACGTACTTGTTTCACGAAAGCACTCAGGTGCATTCCCGCTTCCAAAGGCTGGAACACCTCGTTATGGAACAGCATACCGCTAAACTGATTTTCTACAATCACCTTGTAGCCTAAATCCGTACGCTGCCATACCATGACATTCACTTCCTGTCCCGGCTGGTACTCCGGTTTCTCCGTAGAAAGATAATGCTCCACCTTGGCAGAAGCCACAATACGATAGCTTTCTTCATCCAGATGCACATGCACCACATAGCGTTTTCCTTTCTGCATCTTCATCTTCTGCTCACGGAAAGGCACGAACAAGTCTTTCATCAATCCCCAGTCAAGAAAGGCACCGAACTGATTGACCCATGCCACCTGCAGACAGGCAAATTCACCCACCTGCACATAAGGCTGCAGTGTAGTAGCGACCAGACGCTCCTCCATATCGAGGTAAATAAATACATTCAGAATGTCTCCCGGCTTGGTACCTTCGGGCACATAACGTTTCGGAAGCAAAATTTCACCGTCTTCATCTCCATTGAGGTACACCCCGAAATCCACTTCCTTCACTACTTCCAGCTGATTATATTTTCCTAATTTTATATGACTCATAACAACTCTTTATTTCCGCCAAAGATAGCATAAAAAACTCATATACTCACACTGCCTTCCCTATAAAGAAAAACTAAAAATATTTTTATTTTTACGCCGCAAAGTAAGTGGTAAACCGCCGTGACTTGTTTTATAGGAAAAACATATATCATTAAACTTTATATCTATGAAACTCTACACTATTTTAGGAAGTTTTCTGGGGCTCTCTTTGTGCATGACCATCGCTTCATGCCACTCTCCCCAACCAACCAGTGAAATCACATGGAGCACCTTCAACATCCGCTACGACAATCCCTACGACAGTCTGAACAGCTGGACATACAGAAAGGACACCGTAGCCAATTTCATCAAGGCACAAAATCTGGACATTGTAGGTATGCAGGAAGTCCTGCACCACCAGCTTGAAGACCTGAAAGCCCATCTGCCAGAATATGCCGAAGTCGGCGTGGGACGAGAAGACGGAAAGACACAAGGCGAATATGCCCCTCTGTTCTATAAAAAAGACCGTTTTGAATTATTGGACAACAATACCTTCTGGCTGTCACAATACCCCGACAGTGTAGGCTTCATCGGATGGGACGGTGCCTGCACCCGTATTGCCACCTGGGCCAAGCTGAAAGACAAAACCAACGGAAAAATCTTTATGGCCATCAATACGCACTTTGACCATGTGGGAACAGAAGCCCGTAAAAAAGGCGCTTTGCTGATTATTGAGAAAATAAAAGAAATCGTAGGAGACCAGCCTGCCGTAGTTACCGGAGACTTCAATGTATCCGACCAGTCGGAAGCCTACCAGACCATCACCGGCAACAGTTTCGTACTGAAGGATGCGCATAAGACAGCTCTCCAGCAAGAAGGTGCCAGCTATACCTTCCATGACTTCGGACGCATTCCTGCCGATTCATGTGAGAAAATTGACTTCATATTTGTCACTCCTCAAATAGAGGTACAGCGCAGCTGCATTCCTGAAGAAAACCGGGAGGCAAAGAAATTCCTTTCCGACCACAATCCGGAAATCGTACACCTTTCTTTCTAAAAGACTAATAAATCGAGGAAAAATTTATCCCGGCCGCCGGTATACATACCGGGACGGGATTTTTTTAATATTATACGATGCGTCCGTCTACCAGATGGATGGTACGGTCGGTCTGAGTGGCCAGCTCCTCATCGTGCGTTACGATGACAAAAGTCTGCCCTAACTTGTCACGCAGTTCAAAGAACAACCGATGTAATTCTCCCTTGTTCTGCGTATCCAGACTTCCGGAAGGCTCGTCCGCCAAGATTACCGAAGGATGATTCATCAAGGCACGGGCTACAGCCACACGCTGCTTTTCGCCACCCGAAAGTTCTGCCGGCTTATGCGTGGCCCGCTCCGACAATCCCAGGAAATCCAGCAAATCCAATGCTTCCTTTCGGGCAGTTCCCGCCGACTTGCCTTGAATCAAAGACGGCATCATGACATTCTCTACCGCCGTAAACTCAGGCAACAGCTGGTGAAACTGAAAAACAAAACCGATTTCCCGGTTCCGGAAGGCAGAAAGCTCCTTTTCTTTCAGACGGTTCACCTCCGTGCCGTTCAATATAATTCGTCCTCCGTCCGGCTTGTCGAGTGTACCCATAATTTGCAGCAAGGTAGTCTTTCCCGCCCCACTGGGCCCCACAATACTGACCACTTCACCTTTTCCGATTTCAAGGTCAATCCCCTTCAACACCTGAAGTGCACCAAAACTCTTGGTTATCCCTTCCAACTGAATCATACGACTTTACAATTTACGAATTACATACTCTGCCAGATAGCATCCGAATACGGCCGGCATATAGCTGACGGTTCCTGCGGTAGACTTCTTGTTCTGCTCATCATCTACCAATATCACGGCATTTGCATCGGCTTGCTCCGTGCTGAATACCACCGGCAGTTTCCGCTTCATACCCATTTTCTGCAAACGCTTACGCACCGCCTTGCTCAACCCACAATGATACGTATCCCACAAATCCGCAAAACGAATCTGCGTGATATCCCGTTTGGCTCCGGCTCCCATGCTACTGACAATCTTCAATCCGCGTTGCAAGGCATGATATATCAGATAGCACTTAGGAGCTACCGTATCAATGGCATCTACCACAAAATCAAACGCCGCACTATCCAGCAGTTCAGGTATAGCCTCATCTTTCAGGTAAACCGGCAACACGGTCAGTTCCAGTTCCGGATTAATATCCCGGAAACGTTCAGCCAGTACCTCTGCCTTTGGACGTCCGATAACGGAATGAGTGGCCGGCAACTGACGGTTGATGTTACTCGGCTGTACCGTATCGGCATCTACAATCGTCATCCGTCCCACTCCGGCACGGCAAATCATTTCAGCCGCATACGCACCTACTCCTCCCAAGCCTACCACCAGCACATGCGCCTTACGCAGACGCTCCATCTTCTCTTCGCCTAACAGCAATTCCGTGCGCTGCTGCCATTCTTTCTTATTTTCTTCGCTCATGAATCTTTCTTAAACCATTTATAAAACCAGTTGCCCACCTTGTCATAATACTGCGTTTCGGCCCATCCATGCGGATCGGCAAAACTTAACGCCTCATTCGGGTCACCCTTCTGGTCAGGATACAACAACATGATACTGTTGTTATTAAAATATCTGGATACCTGCATAGGCAAGCGTTCAAAAGAAGAGTCGTACGAAATAGACCCTCTTCGTGAGCTGACAATAACCAGCAGATGATCGTAATTCACCTGTCCTGTAATAATCAGCAAGTCGTCCCAGTTATCCAGTTCCTGGTATTCCGTCATCACATCCTTGTGCTTCTTCTGGATATATCCCTTGATATACCCCAAAGTCTGGGGATGAGCAAAGAAATGCAGACGGCATCCCAGCTGACTACTCATGCGGCACAAGTGCGTAATCCATTTCACAAAGCCGTGCTCAAATTCCGATTTAGGAGGTACCGCCACAATGATACGCCGCAACGTATTGACCGGCATCAGGAAGCGGGCAATCATCACCTGCTGATAAGTATTCTTCAGCAAATCTTCCGTCAGGTTACCGAAGAACGAATCCACGATATTGGCCTTGTTGTGCAAACCAATGACAATCGTAGTCGCCTCAGTTTCCTTAGCTGTATGTAAAATACCCGTAGCAATATTCAAGTCGAAACGCGACACTGTTTTCAGAAAGACATTGGCCGATGCAGCAATCTGAGCCGCCCTTTCCAGGCTTCTCTTTCCCCGCATCTCCAACCGCACAGAATCATTGTTGTCATTAATCACATTCAGTGCCACCAGATTGTCCATCCGCTTTTCATCACGTACCACCAGCGCCAGCTGCATCAGTTTATCCAGTGTGTCCGGATTGGCCACAGGAATCAGGATACGTTCCTTTTGCTGTTCTTTTTCTTCATCCAGCTCTGCATCATCCATCGCGATTCGTTTGGCCGCATGTTCCGTAATAAACGAGCTGACCACACACGTCACCAGAATCAGCAGAATGGTACCATTCAGTACATCTTCGTTCAACAAGCGCTCTCCACTGGGCAGAATAATGTTGTAACCCACCAGTACCGCCGCCAGGGTAGCCGCAGCCTGCGCATTACTCAGTCCGAACATCAGCTCCCGTTCTACCGCCTTCATGCGATATATTTTCTGTGTCAGCCACGAAGCAATCCATTTGCCTAACAGTGCCACCACAATCATGACACCAGCCACCTTAATGGAATCGATATGGCCGAACAGCACATTCACGTTTATCAGCATTCCCACTCCGATAAGGAAATAAGGAATAAACAGCGCATTTCCTACAAACTCCAGGTGACTCATCAACGGAGAAACATGCGGAATCAGACGGTTCAGCACCAGCCCGGCCAGGAAGGCGCCTAAGATTCCTTCCATACCAATCAGCTCCATCAATCCGGCCCCCAAGAAGACCATGGCCATCACAAAGATATACTGCACCACCTGGTCACTGTAACGACGGAAGAACCAGCGCCCGATGCGAGGAAACGTCAGCATAATCACCACGCTCAGCACCACGACTTTCAGCACCAGCCACACCCAGAACATATCCGAAGTATCGCCCTTGTACATACCTGCAATGACGGCCAGAACCAACAAGGTCAGCGTATCCGTCACCGCCGTACCTCCCACCGCAATGCTGACAGCCCGCTGCCGGTTGATACCGTAACGAATCACAATCGGATAAGCTATCAAAGTGTGCGAGGCATACATACTGGCCAGCAGCACAGAAGTAATCAGTCCGTACCCCAGCAAGTTCAGGTTGGTCCACACACCAATACCCAGCGGGAAGATAAAGGCCAGCAAACCTAACACCGTAGCCTTCACACGGATACTCTTGAAATCCTCCATGTTCATTTCCAGTCCGGCCAGGAACATGATATAATACAGTCCCACCTTACCGAAAAGCTCAAAGCTGCTGTCGCGCGCCAGAATATTGAATCCATGTTCCCCGATGACGATACCGGCCAGAATCATTCCGATGATGTGCGGAATGCGCAGACGTTCCAGAACAATCGGGGCAAACAAGATAATTACCAGCACCAAAAAAAAGATCCACGTAGGATCAGTGATGGGAAAATCTATATTGAGATGAACCAAATCTAACAAATCTTTCATATATGAGGGGCTGTTCGGTTTAAATTTATGGACAAAAATACGAAAAAAGTTCCGTATTTCCCCTTTGGTATTCCAAAATGTTTTAATTTTGCGGTTCAAAGGATACAAGTAGAAGAAAAAACTATCTAACTAAAATACAGAAAGCAATACAATCACGGAATTTATTAACTTAAACAAGAAACATAAGAAATGAAAGTAGCAATTGTTGGTGCAAGCGGAGCCGTAGGACAGGAGTTCCTGCGTGTGCTCGATGAAAGAAACTTCCCGGTAGATGAACTGCTGTTGTTCGGATCTTCAAGAAGTGCCGGACGAAAATACACTTTTCGCGGAAAAGAAATCGAAGTAAAACTTCTGCAGCACAACGATGATTTCAAAGGAGTAGACATCGCCTTTACGTCAGCCGGTGCGGGAATTTCCAAGGAGTTTGCAGAAACCATCACTAAATACGGTGCAGTGATGATTGACAACTCCAGCGCTTTCCGTATGGAAAACGATATTCCTCTGGTAGTACCTGAAGTCAACGCAGAAGACGCGCTGAACCGTCCACGTGGCATCATTGCCAACCCTAACTGTACGACTATCCAGATGGTTGTAGCCCTGAAAGCTATCGAAAACCTGACTCATATCAAACGTGTACACGTATCTACTTACCAGGCTGCCAGTGGTGCCGGTGCGGCTGCCATGGACGAGCTTTACGAACAGTACCGTCAGGTATTGGCCGGAGAGCCTGTCACTGTAGAGAAATTCGCTTATCAGCTGGCATTCAACCTGATTCCTCAGATTGACGTGTTCACAGACAACGGTTATACAAAAGAAGAAATGAAGATGTACAATGAAACACGTAAAATCATGCACTCAGATGTACAGGTTAGTGCAACTTGCGTACGTGTTCCTGCACTTCGTTCACACTCAGAAAGCATCTGGATTGAAACAGAACGTCCGGTATCTGTAGAAGAAGCCCGCGAAGCATTTGCCAACGGCGAAGGTCTGGTACTGATGGACAACCCGGAAAAGAAAGAATATCCGATGCCGTTGTTCCTAGCTGGAAAAGACCCTGTATATGTAGGTCGTATCCGTAAAGACCTGGCTAATGAAAACGGTCTGACTTTCTGGATTGTAGGCGACCAGATTAAGAAAGGTGCCGCTCTGAATGCCGTTCAGATTGCTGAATACCTGATTAAAGTGAAGAATATCGGATAAATAGTTTATCGGTACTGATATAAAGAAAGGCATTGCCTGAGGTTTGAAACTCACAGGCAATGCCTTTTTATTTCTCTTATCCCGACTTATATCATTCTTATGTCCTCTTTCTTTTTTCCTTTATAAAAACCTTTTGTGAATAGTGCATTGCACCAAAGAGTTTTATACGTTTTCCCATCGAGAAACCTACGTTTTCTAGCAGGGAAACATAGGTTTCCGAAACGCGAAACCTACGGTTTAGAGAAGGGAGATATAAAAAAGAGAGTCAGATTCTAGGAAAACTTCTATTTAGTTATCAATTGTATACTATAAATAAAGGAGTGAGACAGCCTCTCTTGTTGTACTTATCCTAACACGAATATTAACTGTTTAATGGCCCTATCCTTAATACTCTCAGAATTAAATCATTCTTTCACAAACAACCATATTATAGCAAGTCTTTATTTCATTTAATATTTCCCAACACTATTTGATTTACAATCTACAT
>NZ_JBBKBF010000054.1:0-27970 GCF_037892625.1 Phocaeicola sp. ICN-14070
GTTTTCTGTACAGTTTACTGTATACTTATCATTGAACTGGAATTGAGCATTCAACAGAACGCTGCTTTCAGCTGCCTGATCTACGATTTTAAATTTGATGTAACCTACAGAAGCGATCTTATTAGAAACTTTGTCTCTCAGGATAACACGTACCAGCGGTTCGCGATTCACTTCAGCTTGGTTTTGTTCTGCACCAAAAGCTTGCTGTTTACCGTCTTTCGGCATCTGAGGTCTCAAAACAGAACCCTTCATTGCAGCGTGTGCACTTTCAGAAGTTTTGTTTTCACCTTTGTGGTAACCTACTAATTCGTAGCTATATTCAAAACCATATTTTTCAACGGTACCTGATTTTGCATTTACATCCCATGCTTCGTGTACAGATGTTCCACTGCTTAAGTCGTCATAGTGAGTCTGAACTAATTCAGCTACATCCATTCCTTCATGGTTCCATACAATCTCATATTCAGCTTCGTTCTTAATAGCTTCAGCTGCAGTAGCATACAAATGTTTAGTATGATCTACAGTAGCATCTGCATGAGCCAAAACCATATCGTTATAATCTACAGCTTTTACAGCAGCATAATCAGAAGTAATAGTAGTATCTACTTTTTCTTCTGCATTTTTGTAATTAGCCTGTAGAGCTAAAACTGTAACTTTTCCATCTGTGTTAATATCTTTGATTGTACCATCAGTTAATTGAGCATGTACAGTCAAAATACCATCTTTAGCCTCTTTACTAGTTACGGTTGCTTTAACTACACCACCTTCAGATCTTGTATAATCTTTGTCATCACTGATGAAAGACAATTTTTCAATTTTGTTGATGTCTGCGTTAGATGGATTCATATGGTAGTTAGCTACCAAGCCAGGAGACATTGCTACGCCTTTTAATGAAGTTGGAGCATCTTTAGAGAAATCGTCATCTGCATTAACTTTAGCTACGGTCTTTTCTGTGTAGTTATAAGTTCCAACAGACATTGCTTCAATACCTTGGTAGTAGAAATCTGGCTGGAATACCAATGATTTCAATCCTGTAGTCAAAGAAATAACCAAAGTACCTTGATAACCTTCTACACCATTCAACAGTAATTCTCCGTTTACTTTATCATATACAGCGGTAATTGTACCTTCTGCCAAGTATGAAACGCCTGTGTCAGTCTTTTTATCACCTTCAACTTTCCACCATGTATTAGTTTCAGCATTGGGTTCATAATAGATACCATCTTTTCCATCTTCACCATCGGCACCTTTAGACGGCTTACCTGTATCTTTACCATTGATAACCCAAGTTCCATTAGGGCCAATTTCTACAGTACATCCAGCCTGGCTTGTACCATTAATAATGGTAAAATCTCCTTTGCTTGTTTTGATAACAATACCGTTATCGGTAGTTGCGATGTCATTAATAGTGACACCTTTTTCGATGGCTGCTTTCAAGTCATTCAGTGTCTTCTCAACAGCGTCTACTCGCTGATTCAGATTATTGATGTCATCATCATAATCTGAGCAAGAGGTTACTACACCCCCTGCAAGAAGAAAACTTCCCAAAACAAGGGCTCCATAAAATCTTTTTCTCATAATTCTTAAAAGTTTAATTAATTAAATGAGTAATAATAAATTTTCTATCTCATTTGGTATTAAAGGATTTTTTCCTTTTCCTTTTAGCATCGTGATGCAAATCTATGCGCATTTGTTTTGTCTTTCTTTGTCTAATTGTAGATTAATTGTATTTATTGATAAAACAACAAATCGCTAAATATAAATAGACAAATTTTATGGTTTTACTAATCATGATGCTTTCTCATGGATGGTTTGTTTCTTTCTCCATACAGACGGGGGGAGCCCTTCTTTTTGCTTGAATATCTTGCTAAAGTGTGCTAAATCTGCAAATCCTACAGATTCAGCCAAGTCGCTTAAATTAATATCAGAAGTTGAGGTGAGTTTTCGTTTGGCTTCCTCTATACGCAGGTTGTTTATCCAAGTATTAAAATTGGTGTGATAAGTTTCATTTATATATCCTGATAGGTATGTGCGATTAATTCCTATTTGTCGACTGATGCCTTGTATTGTAATGCCAGGGTGTAAATATTTTTTGTCCGTAATCCAGCAGTCTATCTTTTCTTTTATTAAGTCGTTGTTTTGTTTGAGTATTTTTTTCTCTTGTGATTCTTCAGGCTGAATAATTATTTTATCAGAGATAAGAGCTGGAGCTATTTTCTTTATTTGATTATGTGCCTCTACTCCATAGTTATGATACTGTATGCTAAAATGTATGAAAAATAAAGTATAGCATATTGTAAATAAGGATTGGGTAAGAGGTGTAGGAGATAGCTCTGTAATAATACCTATAAGTCCTATAATAAATGCTTCTATCCAAATACGAAAGTGATATTTCCTAAAAGTACGGTTGCTTTTATCCAAACTGTTTTTCCATAGTCTAGTAATATGCAGGTATATATAAGTGCAAAAGAAAAACTGTACAGTATAACATAATACTAACAGATAATATATCCATTTTTCACCTTGTTTGCTCATGAAATAAATATAAGTAATACTTATGACACATAAAACACATGCATAAATACCATTATATACCATAACTTTACGGAATTTTTTACTTGCATTCATCAAATGAATCATGGCATATAAAACCAATAAGGTTTCTATAGGTAATAATATTTGTATGAAATAACTTTTTGCATTTGGCAGTCTAAAGCTTTCTGTTATGGCAAAAAATAAAGTTGATACCCCCATTATTATTAGTGCCAGTTTGATATACATAAGTCCTTTTTGATAAATGAGGTCTTTTTGTTTAGCAGAATAGCTAAAAAAGTGCAGGAATACAGATGAAAGCAAACAACATGTCCCCGAGAATATTTCCAATGCGAATAAAGGTGTCTCCATTTTTGGCTTTGTAAAAGATTTGTTTATGTTTTTCAATATCGTAAAAATATAACAAATATTTTATATTTCAAAAGATAAATTTGTTGATTCGTATATTTGTATGTTTGGTTGTTGAATTGATACATTTATTGTATCATTAAAAGTTTGTAAATATGTTATAAGTTATTGATTTCTAATTTGTTACTTTGTGCTGGTCAAATGGGCTAAATGTGGTTATTTGTGTTGAGATATAACTGATTTTATTGTTTTAGAATAGGTCTGTTTTTATTTTGGATTCTTTATTCTTAAAATATGAGCGGGTTTAATATGATTCTTGTTACAAATATGTGAATAAATTCTTATAGTGAAATCAATGTCTTATAATTAAAATGTGTAGTTTAGTTGAGAGATAAATACGGTTTGTGAGTTTTAATTACACAGTTTATATTGGTAGATTTGGGAAGAACTATAACGATCATTTTTTAGCAAAACTTTCTTTTTTAGAATATAAATCATTATATCTGTAAGAATTTATATCGTTGGCTTATTTAGAAACTATGGAAAAGAATGAGAAAAACGATATTATTGGTATAGCTATAATTACAGCATTAATCGCTGGAATTACTTGTATTAACATGAGAAAGGGAAAGTATCCAAACGTATCGAACTGTGTCGGATGGGGAAAAATAAGGAACTGCTGAAAGATTTTCCGGATGACTTCCGGAAATACATGAATTTACCAGAAGACACAGAAGCATGGAATAAAATTACAGACTTGTCTTTATTCCTGACAAGCAGAAATAACTCTACCACTTTGCAGACCATTAAAGTTTCGAATGCGATAGCTACGAATGTGGTATTCATTTCTTGAATATAGGATGTAGTTCGACAATACTTGTGCTCAAAAGCAGGCTTTTGTCTTGGTATTGCACTTACCTTTCACTATCTTTGTAGCTTAATCGGACATTTGTTCAGAAAGTGAAAAGGATATGATAAAATTTACGGATATGAAGACTAAACTATTGATGTTGTTTGTCCTTCTGGGAAGCCTGTGGACGAGCAACTTGTATGCTCAGACACGTTATCCCAAACGGGAGTTTCGCGGAGCCTGGATACAGTGTGTAAACGGACAGTTTCAGGGTATGCCTACGGAGAAAATGAAGAAGGTGCTGGTGAGCCAGTTGGACAACTTGCAGAAAGCCGGTATCAATGCCATCATTTTTCAGGTAAGAGCAGAGGCGGATGCGTTGTATAAATCTCCTTACGAACCATGGAGCCGTTTCTTAACCGGTGTGCAGGGAAAAGCTCCTTCGCCTATGTGGGACCCTTTGCAGTTTATGATTGAGGAATGCCACAAGCGGAACATGGAGCTTCATGCGTGGATTAATCCGTATCGTGCCAAGACGAAAGGCACAGGTGCTTTGTCGCCCATGCATCCGTACAGCAAGAATCCGGAACTGTTTGTGCAGTATGCCGGCCAGCTGTATTTTGATCCGGGACTGCCGGAATCCAGAAAATGCATCTGCAAGATTGTACGCGACATTGTGACTCGCTATGATGTGGATGCCATTCACATGGACGACTATTTCTATCCTTATCCAAACCCGGGAGAAGAGTTTCCGGATAATGTCAGCTTTGCAGCATACGGTCGCGGATTTACTCGGCGGGCAGATTGGCGTCGGGATAATGTGAACGTGTTGATTAAGGAAATTCATGAAACCGTACGCGAATGCAAACCGTGGGTGAAGTTTGGTGTATCACCGTTCGGTATTTATCGTAACAAGAAGAATGACCCGAATGGAAGTGAAACAAACGGATTGCAGAACTACGATGACTTGTATGCCGACGTGCTTTTGTGGGTAAACAATGGCTGGGTAGATTACAATATCCCGCAGATTTATTGGGAAATCGGACATCCGGCAGCCGACTATGATACACTGATTCGCTGGTGGGCACGTCATTCCGCAGCTCGTCCGCTGTACATCGGTCAGGATGTGATACGCACTGTATCGAAAGCGGATTTGATGAATCCGAACCAGAGCCAGATTCCGGCAAAGTATAATTTGCAGCGTTCGTTGCCTACCGTACAAGGTAGCTGTCAGTGGTATGCGGCGGCAGTGGTAGAGAATAAGGGAAATTACCGGGATATGCTGGTGAAAGAATATCACAAGTATCCGGCATTGCTTCCGGCTTCTCCGTTTATGGACGACAAGGCTCCGGGCAAAGTGCGCAAACTGAAACCGGTATGGACCGCAGACGGATACATCTTGTTCTGGACGGCGCCAAAGGCAAAGACCGAGATGGATAAGGCTTATCATTATGTGGTGTACCGCTTCGGAAGCAAGGAGAAAGTGAACCTGAACGATCCTTCACACATTGTAGCGATTACGCACGATGAATTCTATAAGTTGCCGTATGAGGACGGAAAGACGAAGTATCGTTACGTAGTGACTGCACTCGACCGTCTGCACAATGAATCGAAATCGGTATCAAAGAAGATTAAGCTGTAAATATAGTCTGATAAAAAATAGAAAGGGCAGGAAGAAAGGATTGGGGTTTTCTTCCTGCCCTTTTTTATGGATTTACCTATAAATTATTTGATATTTTTTCGAATCTTGCTAAGATAGGCATGCATGCCTTCTGCATCTTTCCGGCTGATAATATCTAACAGCTCATTTAGCTCCGTACGGATATTTTCGACTTGAGCCGGAGTGCGTGGATTGAACAAGATTTCCTGTAGCAGAAAATCATCTTCGCTTAGTACACCTTGCGCAATGGCCATGTGGCGCTTGAAGGTCGTACCCGGCGCGTCCTGGTGTTTCATGACAGCTGCAAACACAAAGGTTGATACGAACGGGATGGACAAGGAGTAAGCCACAGTTTCGTCGTGTTCCTCGAAGGTGTATTCAAAGATGTTCAGCTTCAGGTGCTGGTAAAGGTCTTTGAAGAAAATCTTGCCCAGGTGGTCACCTTCCTTGATGATGATGGCATTTTCCGTACTCAGTTTGTCGAGGTTGGCAAATGTGGGACCGAACATCGGGTGGGTAGATACATAGCGGAAGCCGCAGTTTTCATAGAACTCCTTTAATCCGGTTTTCACGGAAGCAATGTCGCTGATGATACAATCCTTCGGCAATACCGGAAGAACCTGATGGAAAGCATCGAGTGTGTATTTTACCGTGGCAGCATTGATGACCAGCTCCGGCTTGAATTCGCCGATTTCTTCCAGTTTGGTGAAGCGGTAGCAGTTGTACATAAAGCGCAGACGTTGGGGATTCACATCGTACACGGCGACTTCATGTTCAAAACTCAATACATCGGTAAAGAAGGAGCCCATTTTTCCGGCTCCTAAAATCAATATTTTCATGCTTTGTTTCTGTTATTTGTTGATGATTTCCATTTGCTGGCGCACGCTTTCTTCGTGAATCAGCTCGAATACTTGTTTGACGAAATCGGAATCCATGCCGCAAAGTGAGCCTTGTGCACCGCGTTTATCCAGAATTTCATTGTAACGTCCGGTTTGCAGGATGGTCATGTTATGTTCCTTTTTGAAGGTACCGATTTCGCGGCACACACGCATACGTTTGGCGAGTATGTCCATCAGGTCGTTGTCACATTCGTCAATCTGCCGGCGAAGCTCGTTCAGGTTCTCTGTAGTCTGATGCTCAGAACGGATAACGAGCAGATTCAGGATGTAGTCAAGAATATCGGGAGTAACCTGCTGTGCGGCATCGCTCCATGCACATTCCGGATTACAGTGTGATTCGATAATGAGTCCGTCGAAGCCTAAGTCCATGGCCTGCTGGCACAGCGGAGCAATCAATTCACGCTTTCCGCCGATATGGCTCGGGTCGCAGATAATAGGCAGGTTCGGGATACGGCGGTGCAGTTCGATAGGAATGTGCCACTGCGGCAGGTTGCGGTATATTTTCTTGTCGTATGAAGAGAATCCGCGATGAATGGCACCGATACGTTTCAGTCCGGCATTGTTGATGCGTTCCAATGCGCCGATCCATAATTCCAAATCAGGGTTTACCGGGTTCTTTACATAGACGGGAATGTCTACGCCTTTCAGTGCATCGGCAATTTCCTGTACGGCAAACGGGTTGGCAGTAGTACGGGCACCAATCCATACGATGTCAACATCAGCTTTCAGGCATTCGTACACATGCTTGGCGGTAGCTACTTCCGTGGCTACGTACATGCCGGTTTCCTTCTTCACTTCTTTCAGCCAGGAAAGTCCTTCCACACCGATACCTTCGAAACCTCCCGGTTTAGTACGAGGTTTCCAAATTCCGGCACGGAATATTTTGATACCTTTGTCAGACAGTGACTTGGCTGTAGTCATAACTTGTTCTTCTGTTTCGGCACTGCAAGGGCCTGCAATAATCAACGGGCGTTCCTGAGAAACACCTTCCAGTTCAATAGGGAGTAAATCTAACTGTTCCATAGTGGTATTTGATTTTTTGTAATGTTATTTATTCATGATGGCCTGGATTCGTTTTAACGCCTCTTCCAGTTGAGGCTCTTTGGCACAGAGTGAAATGCGGATATACCGTTTTCCGTTGCTGCCGAAAATGAATCCCGGAGTGATGAACACGCGGGCTTCGTGCAATACTTTCTCGGTCAGCTCTTCCACGTCGGCATAGTGGTCTGGAATGCGTCCCCACAAGAACATACCTACTTGTTCCGGGTCGAAGGTGCATCCCAAGGTATGCATGATTTCTTCAGCCAGTTTCCGGCGACGTGCGTAAGTCTGAATATTGGCTTCTTCATGCCATTCTGCGCTGTTGTGGTAAGCTTGTGCGGCTGCCAGCTGCAAGGGGCGGAAAGTACCAGAATCAATGTTACTCTTGATTTTCAGAATCCACTGTACGAAAGTAGCATTGGTTGCCAGCATACCCACGCGCCATCCCGGCATGTTGTGGCTCTTGCTCATGGAGTTGAACTCGATACAGCATTCTTTGGCTCCCGGCACGTTCAGGATACTGATGGGCTTGCGGTTCAGTATGAAACTGTACGGGTTGTCGTTGACGATGACAATCTGGTGACGGCGTGCAAAATCCACCAGCTTCTCGTAAAGTTCCATGGTGGCATTGGCGCCGGTCGGCATGTTGGGATAGTTGGTCCACATGATTTTTACCCGACTTAAATCCATCTTTTCCAGTTCTTCGAAATCCGGTTGCCAGTGATTGTCTTCCCGCAGGTTGTAGTTCACGATTTCACTTCCCAAAATCTTGTTCAGTGAAGTGTAAGTAGGGTATCCGGGGTTTGGAACCAGCACCTGGTCGCCGGGGTTCACCAGTGCCAGTGTGACGTGAAGGATACCTTCCTTTGAACCGATAAGCGGCTGGATTTCCGTAGCCGGGTCCAGGTCTACATCATACCATCTTTTATACCAGTCGGCCATGGCCTTGCGCAGTTCCGGTATTCCCACTGTAGGCTGGTAGCCGTGTGCATCCGGTTTACGAGCATCTTCACACAACACGTTGATAGTCTCTTCTGAAGGCGGCATGTCCGGACTTCCGATTCCTAAGCTGATGACATTCTTTCCTTCGGCATTCATCCGTGCCACTTCTTTCAGTTTCCGGCTGAAGTAGTATTCGCTGACGTGGCTCAGTCGGCTGGCCGGCTCTATCTTATAAGGTTGATTCTCCTTCTGCATATTCTCCTAAAATTTTAAGTGCTTTGGTTAATGGCATTACTGCATCAATGGATTGTTTGTATCTCAAATAGTCGTTGAACATCACGTCTACGTAGAACAGGTATTCCCATTCCCGCCCGATGATGGGCAATGACTGTATTTTGGTCAAGTTAATGTGATAGAACGAAAAGATGGACAACACTTGTGACAAGCTTCCTTCATTATGAGGCAGGGAGAAAACAATGTTGGCCTTGTTGATTTTGGAACGGTCTTTCAATTCGTCGGCCATCCAGGGATCGCATATTACCAGAAAGCGGGTGAAATTATGCTTGTTGGTTTCAATGCCTTCCTGCAGGATTTTCATGCCGTAAAGCTCGGCTGCATATTTGGAGCAGATGGCAGCATGTCCTTTCAACCCTTTTTTCTTGATGTCGCGTGCGCTGCCTGCGGTATCTTCCGTTTCTACCACCTTCAGTTGTGGATGGTGTTGCAGGAAATCCCGGCATTGTGCCAGAGCTACCGGATGAGAGTTTACTTCTGTCAGTGTACTCCAGTCTTCTCCGGGCAGACACATGATGCTGTGGCTGATTCGTAATTTGTGTTCTCCAATAATCGTAGCTCCACTGTCTCTGAGCAATTCGTAATTGTGAAGGAGACTTCCGGCAATCGTATTCTCAATGGCAATCATTCCGATGATGCTGCTGTCTTTTTTCAGGGTATCGAACACCTCTTCGAATGTGTTGCAGCAGATCAGTTCGATTTCCTCATTCTTGAAAAATTTATGGGCTGCAATGTCGTGATACGAGCCCGGAACTCCTTGTATGGCTATCTTCTTCATCTTTTGTATAACTATAAAAAAAGTCCCGCTCCATCGAAGCGGGACTTTGTATTATCATTTCATTCTTGTTTTCTTTATTACCGTATGCATGCAAACTCCCGCTTCACTTCATTGCTAAAGTAAAAGAAATAAAAGTAAAAGAAGAAGTATGATGCAAATGTTCTCATTTGTTTGTTATTTTGTTGTTATTTCTGCTGCAAATGTAATACTTTTCTTTAAAAAACAAATGTTCCGACAAACTTTTTCTTCTTATTTTTAAAAAATAGCCTCAGAATGGCGGATATGAATGTATTTTCTTACCTTTGTTGTACAGAGATATTTCATTTGTAAAACAGCCAAAACAAATAAGAACATGAACTATAATTTTGATGAAGTGATTGACCGTCGCGGCACATGTTGCGAGAAAGTAGACGGTATGGTAAACGTATGGGGAAAGTCTGATTTGATTCCGATGTGGGTGGCCGATATGGATTTTGCCACACCTCCGTTTATCTTAGAAGCCATTCGCAAGCGTTGCGAACATCCGGTGTTGGGATATACCTTCCGTTCAGACGATTACTATCAGTCTATTATCGGATGGGTAAAGAAACGTTATGGCATGTCGGTAGAGAAGGAAGAAATCAATTTTGTACCAGGCATTGTACCGGGTCTGGGCATGGCTATCAACTGTTTCACGAATCCGGGCGACAAGATTATGATTATGCCTCCGGTGTACCATCCTTTTGCCTGGCTGGTGACACGTAACAACCGTCGCTTGGTGGAATGCCCGTTGAAGGAAGTGGACGGACATTATCGCATGGATTTGGATTTGATTCGCCGTTCCATAAAGGGAGTACGGGTACTGATTCTGTGTAATCCTCACAACCCGGGAGGAGTGGTTTGGAAGAAAGAAGAATTGCAGGAACTGGCCGAAATCTGTGCCGATGACAATGTGATTGTCTTTTCGGATGAAATTCATGCCGACCTGACTTTACCTCCTTATCAGCATCTGCCTTTTGCCATGGTGTCAGAAAAAGCCCGCAACAACTCCGTTACTTTCATGGCGCCCAGCAAGACTTTCAATATGCCGGGAGTAGCTGCTTCGCATACCATTATTTACAATGAAGGACTTCGTTCACGCTTCGTGACTTATCTGGATGCCGGAGAGCTGAATGCGGGACATGTGTTTGCATGGCCTGCCGTAACTGCCGCTTATACTGAAGGAGAAGAGTGGCTGCAACAGTGTTTGGCTTATATTCAGGGAAATATTGACTATGCAGATGCCTATACGAAAGCGTATACTCCTAAGATTAAGGTGATGCGTCCGCAGGCTTCTTACCTGATTTGGCTGGATTGTCGCGAACTGGGATTGTCGCATGAGGCATTGAATGCTTTCTTTGTAGACAAGGCCGGATTGGCGCTGAACGATGGAGAGATGTTTGGTAAGGAAGGAGCAGGCTTTATGCGAATGAATGTAGGCTGTCCGCGTGTGACACTTGAAAAAGCCTTGCAGCAGTTGAAAGCAGCTTACGAAGCTCTTTAATACATCTATTATTATAAAAAGAACGGGTGCGGTCACGAATGAATGTTCCGCCCCCGTTCTTTATGAAGAGTATCGTTTAGTAGATTCCGGTTTGCAGATTACTCTTTTCAAAGTTATTGAAATTGCCGGAAATCAGGTTTTCTTTTTCAGGAGCCAGCTCGATGGCCTTTTTCAGGTCCTCTGCCGCACCGGCCTTGTCGCCCATCAGCAGGTGAACGCGTCCTCTTTCCTGGTACAGCTGCGCTTCCTGCGGAATCAGTTCAATAGCTTCCTGATAATTCTCAAGTGCCTTGTCCAGTTGTTTTTCCTCTATCAGCAAGCTACCTTTCAGCAAATACGCTTTCACGTTGAATGGGTTCAAAGCTATAACCTGTTCCACGCATGCTTCTCCTTCCTGATTTTCTCCCATACCGATGTGGATGGTAGCTTTCAGGAGAAGCGCTTCCTCTTCTTCCGGATTAAGTTTCAGTACCTGCTCCAGGTCGTTGAGCGCATCTTTCGCCTGACGCATTTCCCATAGCACTTCGGCACGTAGAAGATAGGCTTCTGTGAAACTCTCGTTTTGTACGATGGCTTTGGTCAGCATGACAATGGCTTGCAAGTCATTTTTCAAGCCACGTGCTGCACGGGCGGCTAAGTAGTAAGCCTGAGCGTTCTTCTCATCCAAAGCTATGGCTTTCTGGCAGGCCTTATCCATCCCTTCATAGTCTTCTTGTATATAGCATACACTAGCCAAAGACAGCAAGGCCTGTACGTTTGTCTCATCTTTTGCAATCAGCCGGTCAAGGGTGATACGTGCATCCTCCGTGCGGTTAGCCTGAAGATATGCACTGGCCAGTAAACCCAGCGTTTCCTTTTCTTCTTGAAGTGCCACTGCTTCTTCAAAACATTTGATGGCGTAGGGCAGCTTGCCCATGTTGCGGGCACGGATGCCGTCATATTTCAGGATGTCGAAATTCTTCTTGTCTTGTTTCTCTTGTTCGTTTGCATCGGATTTACTTTTTCCGAATAAAGATGATAATAATCCCATGATAAACTGATTTAATGTTTTTTCTGTGGCAAAGATAGGCAGAAAAAAGAAAGAAATTTGTATGTTTGCACCGTATTTTACTTTAAAAGATGAAACTATGAAGAGGCTAATGTTTTTGGTGGCAGCTGTCTTGGCTTGCCATTCCATGCAGGCACAATATTTCTGCACGACAGAAGGTACAGAACTGCACTATGTGAATTACGATGAAATCGGTCAGAGCACATCGGATGAAACCATGACCGTAAGTAAGGTAGAGAAGGTGGACGGAAAGCCTCAGGCTGCCTACTATGATAAGATTGTCACTACAAAGGCAAAGAACAATACCAGCTATACCTTGTTCAACTGGAGCTATGATGGAGCCAATACGGTATGTACGGAAGATTTGATGTACGGTCCGTATGTAGATTCTGATTCCGACCCTGCTAAATACAACGAGGCTGCTCGTTTAGGTTTGCTGGAGAAACTCAAGTTTAAAGGCGACAATTCATTTACTATCAAAGACGGTGCCAAAGGTGGTGAGAGCATTCCAGACCGCTCTTATCAGGTAGTTCGCAATATGTTGAAGAATGAAGTGAATGTGTCTGGTGCAGCTTACATGGGAAATGAAACCATCAGCACTACAGCCGGAAAGTTTGACTGTGTGAAGATTTCTTACCTGCAGCGTACAAAGATTGTGCTGAAAACCACTACGCTGCGCGTGACCGAATGGTATGCCAAAGGAGTGGGACTGGTGAAATCGGAAGCATACGATACTAAAGGCAACTTAGACAGCAAGACATTGCTGGTGAAGATTGTAAAGAAATAAAGCAAGCAATTTGTCGATAAAATTCCGGCCCGGAATCTATTCTTGAGAAAGAAGGATTCCGGGCCGTTTTTTATATAATTTCGATGCCTTGTTCGGCACACAGTTTCAAACTCAAATCTTTCAGTTTGAATTTCTGGATTTTTCCGCTTCCTGTCATGGGGAATTCCTTTACAAAGAAAATGTATTTGGGGATCTTGTAGCGGGCTATTTTTCCCTGGCAAAACTCACGTACATCAAATTCGTTCATGGTGTATCCTTCGTGCAGGATGATGAAAGCTCCCACTGCCTCACCGTATTTTTTGGAAGGCACTCCGGCCACCTGTACATCCTTGATGCCCGGCATCTTGTAGAGGAATTCTTCGATTTCGCGCGGGTAAATATTTTCTCCTCCGCGGATAATCATGTCCTTGATGCGACCCGTAATGCGATAGTTTCCGTTTTCATCTTTTACTCCCAAGTCACCGGAATGCAGGAATCCGTTGGCGTCGATTACTTCAGCTGTAGCTTCCGGATTTTTGTAGTAACCTTTCATGGTGTTGTAACCCCGGTTGCACATTTCGCCCTGTACGCCCACCGGACATTCTTCTCCGGTATTCGGGTCGATTACTTTCACTTCCGTGAACTCAAAGTCATGGCCTACGGTGGTGTAACGTACTTCCGGATCGTCGTCAATGCGGCTGTGGGTCATACCCGGTGAAGCCTCTGTCAGTCCATATACGCTGGTAACGCGCATAAACATTTTTTCTTCTACCTGTTTCATCAGTTCCACAGGACAGAGAGAGCCGGCCATGATACCCGTGCGCAGGCTTGACAAGTCGAACATGGGGAACATGGGGTGATGCAGTTCGGCAATGAACATGGTCGGTACGCCGTAGAGAGCCGTACAGCGTTCCTTGTGTATGGAAGCCAGTACGAGCAACGGGTCGAAGCGCTCTATCATGACCTGTGTGCAGCCATGCGTCAGGCAGTTCATGGTGGCCAGTACCACACCGAAGCAATGGAAAAGCGGAACGCATACACACAACTTATCATCGGCCGTGAACTTCATGTGCTCACCGGTTAGAAATCCGTTGTTGGCAATATTGTAATGAGTAAGCATAACCCCTTTGGGGAATCCCGTAGTACCGGAGGTATACTGCATGTTCACCGTATCGTGGCAGCTTACCAGTTTTTTTGCGTTAATCAGTTCCTCATCATCAATGTTGCTTCCTAACAGCAGAATCTCTGCTGTGTTATACATACCCCGGTATTTCTCCTGACCGATGTATACCACATTACGCATGTGAGGGAAACGCTTGCTCTTCATGTGCCCCCGTTCGAAGAGCTTCAGTTCGGGCAGCATGGTGTAGGTCATTTCCACGAAGTTGCTGTCCTTTTCTCCGTCTACGATACACAGAGTATGCATGTCGGAGTTTTCGCAGAGGTACTCCAGTTCCGCCTGCTTGTAGTTCGTGTTGACCGTAACGGCCACGGCACCTATTTTGGCGCAGGCATACAGAAATGTCAGCCAGTCGGGCACATTGCGGGCCCAGATGCCCACGTGAGTATCTTTTTTCACGCCGATGGCCAGCAAACCTTTGGCCATGTGGTCCACACGCTCGTTAAACTGCTTCCAGGTAAAACGCAGGTTGCGGTCGGAATATACAATGTATTCTTTGTCCGGAGTCACTTCTGCCCAATGCTCCAGCTAGTCGCCTAATGTTCTTTCAGAAAGTTGTAACATGTCGTTGATGATTTGTGTGAGACTTATACTGGGGTGTAGACTACGGCCAGAATTTGTGCAGCCTGTCCTTCGGCGGTGTGTACATGATGCGGTACGATGGAATCATAATAAATGGTATCTCCTTCTTTCAGGCGATAGTTGCTTTTCCCATCACTGATTTCCAGTTCTCCTTTCAGTACCATGATAAACTCTTCTCCTTCATGTGCCGACAGAAAGAAGTCTTTTTCGTCGTTGGTGTCGATGTCGATGATGAACGGTTCCATGTGACGGTCCACCTTGCTTTTTGACAATGAATGATAATGCATGTGCTGGCGGGCATGCGTAGCGTTGTTTGAAAATCCGATGGTATCGTCCGCTTCACCTTTGCGGCAGATAACCGGTCCTGCTTCACTGGTCTGGTCGTCCAGGAAAGTACCCAGACGTACTCCCAATGCACGTGCTATTTTAATCAGCGGAGCCAGCGAGGGAATGTCGATGTTTTCCTCAATGCGACTTACCTGTTCCACGGTCAGTCCTGCGCGTTCTGCCAGTTCCTGTATACTTATTTCTTGATTGGTTCGGAGCGATTTTATTTTTTCTCCGATGATGTTAGTGCAATCCATAGTTCTTCTCTTTAGCTTTGATTTACAATAAAAGTGTAAGGGTGTACGCTTTGTTCTTCATAATTCGCAAAGTTAATAAAGTTTCTGTATAAACATACCGAAAAGTAATAAAAAGCATTTTCTTTCGGCCCTTTTCGCACTTTCTGATATTCTTTTTGCAGGCAGGTTTCTTGCCGAATGTGTCTGTATTTTAATTTTTTGTACTATCTTTGAGCCGAAATATAATTTAGAATGAGTATGAAGAAGCTTATTTTTGCATTGACATTGATGGGACTTTTAGGCGGCCATGCACCACTTACAGCCTCTCAGCCGGTTCCTGATGCAGCCGGATATATTGTCAAGGTAGGCGATACGGCTCCCGACTTTGAAATGAAGCTGACGGACGGACGCAAGGTGAAATTGTCAGAACTTAAGGGAAAGGTAGTCATGTTGCAGTTTACCGCAAGCTGGTGTGGAGTATGCCGTAAAGAAATGCCTTTTATTGAAAAAGACATCTGGCAGAAACATAAGGACAATGCTTCCTTTGCGCTTTATGGAATTGACCGTGACGAGCCGCTGGAACGAGTGAAAGCCTTTGCCAAGCAGACAGGAGTGACTTATCCGTTAGGACTTGATCCGGGAGCAGATATTTTTGCCAAATATGCGGAACGCAATGCCGGAATCACCCGTAACGTGCTGATAGATAAGGAGGGTAAAATCGTGATGATGACCCGCTTGTATAATGAAGAGGAGTTTGCTTCTCTTTGTAAGAAAATAGATGAACTGCTGAAGTGATGAAGAAGTTCTTATGTTTGATTTTGTGTGGCTTGCTGTGCTTTCCTTCGGGAATGACGGGAAAAAAGAAGGGACATTATGAACCGCTGTTTGGAAAGAAATATGCGTCGTATGCGGTAACTTCCAGCTCGTTGAAAGGAGCCACTTTCTATCTTGTCTGCGGACATGGGGGACCGGATCCTGGCTGCATTGGCAAATACCGCGGAAAAGAGTTGCATGAAGATGAGTATGCTTACGACATTATTCTCCGCTTGGGGCGCGAGTTGATGAAACGTGGAGCCAAAGTGCATTTTATCATTCAGGATGCAAAGGATGGAATTCGTGACCAGGCTGTTCTGAATAACAGCAAGCGGGAAACTTGCATGGGAAAAGCCATTCCGTTGAATCAGGTAGCCCGTCTGCAACAGCGCTGTGATGCGGTGAACCGCTTGTACCGGAAGGATAAGAGCAGCTACAAGCGTGCCGTATTTATCCATGTAGACAGTCGGGCCCGGAACAACCAGACTGACGTGTATTTCTATCATGCACCGGGCAGTTCAAAAGGAAAACGACTAGCGAGGGAAATACAGCGGACTTTCCGTTCCAAGTATGACCGCCATCAGCCCAACCGCGGATTCGATGGTACGGTGAGCGAACGTAACCTGTTCGTACTTCGCAATACGACTCCGGTAGCTGTTTTCCTGGAAGTAGGAAATATCCAGAATGCACAGGATCAGAAACGTCTGGTCATTGCCGACAATCGTCAGGCCTTAGCCAACTGGATAACCTTAGCCATCGAGAAGGATTACCGGAAAAGATAATCTCATAAGTCATAAAAAAAGTGGATTGTTTATCGGTTTTTGGCCTTCAGCACTTTTTGTACATTCTGGATTATTTCCGGATTAGCAAGGTCCTTCTTGCCAGTCAGCGTGAAGGCAAAGTTGTCTGCCATGATTTCTTCCGGATGAATGAGATAGTTGGTGTTCTTTCCTACTTGTGTGTAGAAATCTTCCGCTTCATCCAGTGCATAAATGATTGTCTTTCCAGCCTTCTGAATAGGAACAAAATCACCGTTCAAAGGTACAAGTCCCACTTTCAGGTAGTCGAAGAGCGTTTTTCCGTCATAAGGTCTGTCGGTATAAATCACCATGGTGCAGTATTGCTTCTGTCCGCCGATGGTAAACGTGCCGTAACTGTCATATCGGCTGAGGTCCGGATTGGAAATACGAATTTCTGCCAAATCGGACGGGAAGATAATTTCTTTTTCAATCACCGTGAATCCGATGACCTTGTAAATGTCTTTCTTGAAGTTGGAATTCTGTCGTGTCAGCAGGTGAAACAACTCATGGGCTACAAGGTATTTCAAATCTGCATCCGAAGCTTCCTTCAACGCATGCTCACCGATGGCAATCCAGTTTACGCGGGTGTAGGCCTCTGCATTCCCTTCTTCTTTCTGGGTAGTTTTTACAAAGATGATTTCTTTCGGGAAATCGAGGTTGTAACTTTGTTTCTTGATTTCTGCATCCAGGCTTTTCATTGCCTTGCTGATACGCTCTTTTTCAGTGTCACTCCAGTTGAGTGTCTGTTCCATGGCAAACTGCAACAGCTGTGATTTGCGTCCTTGCGGTTTTTGAAGACGTACGTCAATGTCAAACTGGTTCCAGTTGCGGGTATAGTCATCCAGTTCCGTAATCAGCATTTGTCCTTCGGCACGAGTGGCAAAGCGGAAGATGGAGTTTGAAAACTTGTTACTCTGCGCCCAAGCTGCGATGGTGGTAAAAGCCAGGCAAAATATGAAAGAAAGCGAGTGTTTTAGTGTCATAGTTTTGTTTTTTAGTTACCTGTTATTTTATTCTCAGTGGTAAATATAACGTATTTTTCTGTATTTTTCCTCGCTTTTTATCAAGAAAAAGAAAGAAAAAGAAAAAATAAGACAAATCGCTGGGAGTATTGCTTGCCTGAGAAAAGAGGAAACATGTAAGGGAATCTTCATTTGATAGGTGCTGAATGCCGTGGCGTATATGCTTATTTTCTTTTGTCTTTTTTATGTTTCTCGAACGGGAAACCTATGTTTCCCTTGGCGGAAACGTACGTTTTCCTATCGTGAAACGTAGGTTTTTGCCGCGCGAAACGTAGGTTTTTGCCGCGCGAAACGTAGAGTGTGTGGTAAGATTTTCAGATAAACTTGGGGTGGTTTTTTCTTTATGTGGAATACAATGCGGAGACGGGTATTTTAGCTTGTATAAAAAACGGACTCACCCGCTGAATTTCAGCACGGTGAATCCGTTTTCTATATAGATAAAGAATCAGTTTATTCCTTGTCTTTCAATGCGTCAAAAATCAGTTTTTCCAGTTCATCAGCCAGTTCCGGATTATCCTGGATGCACTGTTTGGCCGCATCACGTCCTTGGCCCAGTTTGGTGTCGTTGTAGCTGTACCATGAACCGCTCTTCTTGATGATGCCTAATTCAGCTCCCAAGTCGATGATTTCACCGCTGCGAGAGATGCCTTCACCAAACATGATGTCGAATTCGGCTTTGCGGAAAGGAGGAGCTACCTTGTTCTTTACAACTTTGACACGTACCTGGTTACCGATGACTTCTTCGCCGTCTTTCAACTGAGTAGCGCGACGGATGTCCAGACGGACAGAAGCATAGAACTTCAGTGCGTTACCACCGGTGGTAGTTTCGGGATTACCGAACATCACACCAATCTTCTCACGCAACTGGTTGATGAAGATGCAGGTGGTGTTGGTCTTGCTGATAGCAGAAGTCAGCTTACGCAGTGCCTGTGACATCAGGCGGGCTTGCAAACCTACCTTGTTGTCGCCCATGTCGCCTTCGATTTCAGCTTTCGGGGTAAGGGCAGCTACAGAGTCGATGACAATGATGTCGATGGCCGATGAACGGATCAACTGCTCGGCGATTTCCAGTGCCTGTTCACCGTTGTCGGGCTGTGAAATCCACAAGTTGTCGATGTCCACTCCTAACTTGGCTGCATAGAAACGGTCGAATGCATGTTCTGCATCAATGAAAGCAGCAATACCGCCTGCTCTCTGTGCTTCGGCAATGGCATGAATAGCCAGTGTGGTCTTACCAGATGATTCCGGACCGTAGATTTCGATGATACGTCCTTTCGGATAACCTCCTACACCGAGTGCGGCGTTCAAGGCGATAGAACCGGTCGGGATGACTTCTACTTCCTGCACGTGGTCGTCGCCCATTTTCATGATAGAGCCTTTTCCAAAGCTCTTTTCAATCTTGTCCATGGCGGCCTGCAGGGCTTTCAGCTTTTCGCTGTTATTGGGTTTCGGGGCATTTTCAATGCCACCTTCAAACTCTAATTCGTCTTTTTTTGCCATAAATTACTGTAAGATTTGTGAGGCATGGTCTTTGGTCTTTACTTCTTTAGGAGAAATAATCCGTTCGATAATGCCTTCTTCGTTAATGATAAAAGTGGTACGGAAGGTACCCATGTATTTGCGTCCGTACATGCTTTTTTCTCCCCATACACCGAAGGTCTCTACCAGTTTGTGTTCCGTATCGGCAATCAGTGTGAACGGAAGCTGGTTCTTTTCGATGAATTTCTGGTGTGACTTCTCGTCGTTGATGCTGACGCCGATTACTTCGTAACCCGCTTGCTTGAGTTCGGCATAGTTGTCGCGAAGGTTGCAGGCCTGTGCCGTACAGCCGGAAGTCATGTCTTTAGGGTAAAAATAGAGTACGATTTTTTTGCCTGCATAATTGCTCAGGCGGATTTCTTCACCTTTTTCGTTGATTCCCAGTATTTCGGGAGCTTTGTCTCCAATATTCATATCGTAAGGGAAATTTTTAGAAAAAAAGAATCAGGAACGAAGAATGAGTACTCCTTCTTCATTCTTGATTCTTTTTATGATTAAGGTAATGTAATTACAGTTCCAGGTCACCGTCGAATACTTCATGCCAAGGCAATCCGTATTTGTTTAAAGCTTCCATGAATGGATCCGGATTGAACTCTTCTACGTTCCATACGCCCGGACGCTTCCACAATCCTTTCAGGAACATCATGGCACCAATCATGGCCGGTACACCGGTGGTGTAGCTTACGCCCTGCATACCTGTTTCCTGATAAGCTGCCTGGTGAGAGCAGTTGTTGTATACATAATATGTATGTTCTTTTCCGTCTTTGATACCACGGATACGGCAACCGATTGAAGTTTCGCCTTCGTAGTTCTCGCCAAGGTCTTGCGGGTTAGGCAGCACGGCTTTCAGGAACTGCAGCGGAACGATTTCCATACCGTTGTAGTTGATAGGTTCGATGCTGGCCATACCGATGTTCTGGATTACACGCAAGTGAGTCAGGTATTCCTGTCCGAAAGTCATCCAGAAACGGGCACGCTTGATGGTCGGGAAATTCTTGACCAGTGATTCCAGTTCTTCGTGGTACAGAAGATAAGAATCACGCGGACCGATGTTAGGATAAGTCAGGTCTTTGTGGAATTCCAGCGGCTGGGTAGTAACCCATTGTCCGTTTTCGTAATAACGTCCGTTCTGTGTGATTTCGCGGATGTTGATTTCCGGATTGAAGTTGGTAGCGAAAGCCTTGTGGTGATTTCCGGCATTGCAGTCTACGATGTCCAGGTAGTGGATTTCATCGAAATGATGTTTTGCTGCGTATGCGGTATATACTCCACTTACTCCCGGGTCGAATCCGCAACCCAGAATGGCAGTCAGTCCGGCATCTTCAAAGCGTTTTTTGTATGCCCACTGCCAACTGTATTCAAAGTGTGCCTCGTCTTTAGGCTCGTAGTTTGCTGTATCCAGGTAGTTCACTCCCGCCTGAAGACACGCTTCCATAATCGTTAAATCCTGGTAGGGAAGTGCTACGTTAATAACGATTTCGGGTTTAAAACTGTTGAATAAAGACACAAGTTCATCCACATTGTCGGCATCTACCTTAGCGGTCTTGATGTTGGGGTTACCAATTGCTTTGACAATTGCGTCGCATTTTGACTGTGTGCGGCTGGCAATCATGATTTCAGAAAAGACTTCCGGATGCTGAGCCACTTTGTGTGCAACAACGGTACCTACACCGCCTGCACCGATAATCAATACTTTACTCATTTATTACTTTGAAACTTTAAATGCCCGGTAAACGTTACCGTTCAGTATGCAAAGATAGAAAATAATTCAAAATATGGTGCAGTATTCTGGGGATATACGTATTTTTGTAAATGAACAATTCTTAAAAATGGATTGTTTGTGAATTTATGATTAAGATTAAAAAGGAAAAACAAGTTATGAATAAGAAGTATTTTGCAGCTGCAGCTTTGGCTTGCGCACTGATGAGTTGTGGAACCGGAAAGAATTCGGTAGCAGTAGTAGACTTTACAGGGGAATGGAATATTGTAGAAGTGAACGGAGAAAAAGTGAGTGCGGAAAATGCACCATTCTTGGGTTTTGACAAGGACGGACATCGCTTGTATGGCAATGCTGGATGCAATCGCCTGATGGGAAGCTTTGAATTGGATACCCTGAATGCCGGAAAAGTGAAATTTGGTCAGGTGGCTGCTACCCGGATGATGTGTCCGGATATGACGTTGGAGCAGAATGTGCTGGAAGCATTGAATAAAGTGGCTGGATATGAAACAGTAGGTGAAGATGTAGCATTGAATGATGCGGAAGGTAAGCCGGTAATATTGTTGCAGAAGCGTGAAGTGGCAGAGGTTTCTGTAAACGACTTGAATGGTGCCTGGGAAATTGTATCTGTAAAAGGCAATCCTGTAGGAGAAATGGAAAAACAGCCGCAATTGGTTTTCAATGTAGCAGAAAAAAGAGTACACGGTAATGCCAGCTGCAATACGATAAACGGTTCTTTCACACAGGAAGAAGGACAGGCTGCTTCCCTCCGTTTTAGTCAGATGATTTCTACCATGATGGCATGCCCGAACATGGATGTGGAGTCTTCTATCTTGAAAGCTTTGGATGAAGTACGTAGCTTTGAAATCAAGTCAGACGGAACCGTAAGTCTTTTGGGAGCAGATGGAACAGAAGTGCTGTCATTGAAGAAACTGGCCGAAACAGAAGTCGAGGCTTGATAAATCTGCCGGCTGTAGTATAAGGTCCGAGGAAAAATATTATCTTTGCAGAAAGAAGCATAAACCTTATAATAATATGACTAAAAAAATACTTTTGTTGGGTTCCGGGGAACTCGGAAAGGAATTTACCATTGCTGCCCAGCGTTTGGGACAGTATGTAATTGCGTGTGACTCTTATGCAGGTGCACCGGCTATGCAGGTGGCAGATGCATGCGAGGTATTCAGTATGTTGGATGGAGAAGCTTTGGACCGTGTGGTAGAAAAGTATCGTCCGGATATAATTGTTCCTGAAATAGAAGCAATTCGTACTGAACGGCTTTATCACTTGGAAAAAGAAGGTATACAGGTTGTACCAAGTGCCCGTGCGGTGAATTTTACGATGAACCGTAAGGCTATCCGTGATTTGGCAGCGAAGGAACTGGGACTGAAGACGGCAAAGTATTTTTACGCTTCTTCTTATGAAGAACTGAAGGAAGCTGCCGGAAAGATCGGCTATCCTTGTGTCATTAAGCCGTTGATGTCTTCTTCTGGTAAGGGACAGTCTGTCGCCAAGAGTGAGGAAGATTTGAAGTATTCTTGGGAATACGGATGCAGCGGAAGCCGTGGGGATATTAAGGAACTCATTGTAGAAGAGTTCATACACTTTGACAGTGAAATTACCCTGCTGACCGTGACACAGAAGAATGGTCCTACCTTGTTCTGTCCTCCTATCGGACACGTTCAGAAAGGTGGTGACTACCGTGAAAGTTTCCAGCCGGCTCATATCGCACCGGAACATCTGGCTGAGGCTCAGCAAATGGCAGAGAAGGTGACTCGTGCTTTGACGGGCTATGGCTTGTGGGGAGTAGAATTCTTCCTGAGCCACGAAAACGGAGTTTATTTCTCTGAGTTGTCTCCTCGTCCACACGATACAGGAATGGTTACACTGGCCAATACACAAAACTTGAACGAGTTTGAGCTGCATTTATATGCAGTGTTGGGACTCCCGATTCCAGGTATTACACAGGAACATATCGGAGCTAGTGCCGTAATTCTTTCTCCTGTTTCCAGCCAAAAGGCACCGCAGTATAGAGGAGAGGAACTTGTTTGCTCTCAGCCTAATACTTATCTCCGTATTTTCGGAAAACCTGCTACCCGCTTGAATCGTCGTATGGGAGTGGTGGTTTGCTATGACAAGAATGACGGTGATTTGGATGCACTGCGTGATAAGTGTAAGTCACTGGCTGCCAAGGTAGAAGTATATTGAGAATTGATTTATGTCATGAAAATTGCATAAATAAACGAAAAACTTCATTGCTATGTTTTAGAAATATGTTTTAAATACATATATTTGCGCCCGCAAAATTAAACTAAACATAAATGGCAGAAAACAAAACAGTGAAGTATCATATTCCTCACAGAGGGATATATATGTATTCTCATGTACACGAAGGAAAAACTGAAATGATTGTGCTGAATAGCACTGGTTCAGAACAAATTCTGGATAGTGAGTGCTATACTGTCTTAACTAAGGATTCTAAAGAAGGTAGAGATGTTTCGAGCGGGAAAAAGATTGACTTGACAAAGAATTTGGTAATTTCTCCTCGTAAATCATTGATTATTGAATTCTGAGAAATGTTTATAAATAAGGAGACTGTCGTGATGCTGAATCGGACAGTCTCCTTATTTTTATACCATATCGTCGCCTGCTTTGGTGTATTTCACGCGAATTGTCTTATGGAACGGTATGAAACGTGAAACAATGGCTATGACCAGTGAGATGACAAACAGATAGCCTAATATGTGCTTGAGCGAAAGCAGAAGGCTTTGCTGCTGTAGGGTGGCATGGAGTGTCTGGGTAGCCATTTGTGTAGCTTCGGTATATTCGTGCCCTTGTGCCAGATGCTGTGTGAGGGACTGATTGAACTGGCTGGCAGCCAACGGGTCGGTCTGACTGATTGTTTCGGATAGGGAGTACATGTATTTTTGTTCCAGCCGGTAGAGGGTATTGCTGTAAAAAGAGGTTGCCAGAATGGGGGCCAGTACCGAACGGAAGCAAATCAGGAAAAAGGCATTGGCCAGCAGGAATTTAGGATTCAGCTCCTCTACGGCGAACAGGGCAAAGGCTATGATGAGTACCAGCATGCCTAATCCTCTTAAGAATACAGGAAGAAAAAGCATCTCGTATGTGCTTTCAGGAGAAACCGTGAAATACAATATTCCGAAAAAGGCTGCAAAGCAACTCATGCCGCCGGCTATCAGAAAGCGGAAACGCCAGCGCTGCCAGCGGAACCACCAGAAGCAGATGAAAGCTCCCAATACATATCCAGGTAACAGATAGATGTAAAGCTGGTACGTGTGCGTACTGTCCACCTTCAGAATGCTGGTCATATAATTGGTCAGCAGGGTGGTAGAGGTACTGAAAAACATGACCAGCATCATGTAGAAGTAACCTACGATGGCTTTTGGCTGGTACAATGGAGCTAGGTTTACATACGGCTGCTTGGAGTGATATTGTTTCCAGATGAAGAAAGCGATTAAGATGGGAGCAATAACCAGATAGAGCCGGATTTTAAAAGAAGACGTCCAGTCGAGTACTTTCCCATAGTTAATGACGTACATCAGCATCAGTAATCCGGTGGCAATGACAAGCATTTCCCGAATGTGCAGTTCCGAAAGCCGGATGGGTTTAAGCGGTCGGTTGTGACGGAAACAGACGATGACAATCAGAATGGATGTCATGAGCATCATCATCATGAAGTAATACATGTATTGCCAGTTGTAGTGATAGGCCAGCTCAGCGGTCACAATCATGGACACTTGTCCTCCGGCAAATACTAACGGGTAGAAATAGGAATAGAATTCACTTCGTACATTTTTCGGACTGAAAATCTTGGTCGCTCTTCGGATGAACCAAAGCATGAGAAATCCTTTCAGAAAGCCGATAAAGAAACTGCAGATGATGACCAAGTCAATGTTTTGCGAACGGGCACATACCCAGCTGAGCAGGAACTGTATGCTTAGGTCAGTCAGTAGCAGAAACTTGGACGAAAGGGCATCAAGTACCTTGGGTACGATGGGGTAGGCTATGGCCATTCCGGCAGAAGCGGCATAGTATCCCATGGTGATGTCTTCTGTATTGGTTCCCAAGGTACTGGATACTTCGAGCATACTGCCGGTGTAGGAACCGTTCAGCATGGTTACGGGAAGGATGATGAAGAAGATACATATCATCCCCAGCCAGTCGGGAACCCATTGACGTACGGGGACGTCGAGTTGTTTCATGGTCATCATTTGCGTAAGGCTTCAGTTTCTACCATCATTCCGGCTCTCAGACTGCTCATTTCTTCCGGAGTTATGTCTTTCAGGTCAATTCTTACGGGGATACGTTGCTGTACTTTGACAAAGTTTCCGGCAGAATTGTCGGTAGGAACCAGCGAATATTTGGAGCCGGTGGCTTCCGAAATGGCCGTTACAGTGCCGTGAAAGACTTTTCCAGGGAGGGCGTCTACCTTGATGCGTACTTCTTGTCCGATGTAAATATGGATAATCTGTGTTTCCTTGTAATTGGCTGTCACCCATTTATCCGTATTCCGAACCAGATACGAGATGGTTTGCCCAGCCTGTACATATTGACCGGGTTCCAGGGTTCGGCGTCCCATATAACCGTCATACGGAGCTGTCAGTACGGTATATGACAAATTAAGACGGGCCAAATCCAGGCTGGCTTCCTTGCTCAAGATGGCTGCTTCTGCGCTGGTGGTTCGTCGGGTAGTTTCCGTGAACTGCGACTGAGCCGCTTTTCGCTGTTCTAACAATGCCTGATAGCGGGCCTGGGCTGCTTCGTAAGACGCTTTGGCCTGTTCATATTGCTGTTCGGGCACAGATTCCTCTTTGAGCAGTCTGGCAAAACGGCGGTAGTCCTGCTCCAGCTGCCATAATTTGGCCTTCGCTTCGGCAATATTGGCATCTTGCACGGCGATGTTGGTTTGTGAAGTCTCTATACCGGAATGAAGTACCTCTTTGGAGCCTTTCACGTCCAGCAGGGCAGCTTCCGCCTCTTTCACCTTTATCTGATACTCACGGTTGTCCAGTATCAGCAGTGTATCTCCCTGATGTACATACTGATGTTCTTTGAAGCGTACTTCCTTGATGTAGCCGGAGGCACGGATGTTCAGCGGACTTACGTACTGGTCAATAAAGGCATCGTTCGTAATTTCATAATGAATGTATTTCCAAAAGTAATTGGCCACCCATATCAGTCCGGAGCCAGCAATCAGAATACATAGAAAGTTGAGCAGGATGTTCTGCAGTCTTCTTTTCCGGAGTTTCTTGTGTGTATCTTGTAGCGTCATATTCTTTATAGTTTAGTGAAGTTATAATCTTCCGCAAGCTTTTTGCAGCTGGTAGTAGGTGTAAATGATTCTGGTGCGCGAAGAGGTCAATTGTAGCTCGGCATTGAGCAACACGGAATTGGCATCCAGCAGGTCGGTGAGTATGGCCAGCTGGTTCATGTAACGGTTTTGCATGATGCGGTAGTTTTCCTGTGCCTGGCGGACCGACAATTCCCAGGCTTCTTCTTCCTGTAAGGCTTCCTTGTGGCGCAGGATGGCGTTGTAAATATCCATCTGCAGCTGTTGTTTTTTCAGCTCTTCTTCTTTTTTCTGTACGGCAACCTGAAGCTGGCTTTCCTTGATTTTGTGTCCGTTCTTGAATAAGGAAGAGAGCGGATACGACACGGAAAGTCCGATATTCCAGTTATTGTTGTATAAGTCGGTCATGGTACGCGTGATGGGGCGGGCCAGGGTGTTCGACGCATACAGGTTGATGTTCGGCCTGCGTGAGGCACGGTCTATCTCTATCTGGTTCTGGGCCAGTTCGGTTTCCTTGCGTAGCAGCTGCATGTCTGGTGCCTGCTCGTAGGCTGACAGGAGGTAGTCGTCGTAGCTGTCCAGCGGGGTAGCTTGCTGAAGCAGTGTCGTGTCGGGCGTAATAATCGGGTTACGGTCGTTTCCTAACAGCAGGTTCAGTTGTTGCGACACGATGTGAATGCTGTTTTCCGTTTCCTGCAAAGACAGCCGGTCATTGGTCAGTTGCATTTCGCTGCGCAATACGTCATTGTTGGTGATAAGTCCCTCTTTCTTCATTTGACGTATATCTTGCAGGCGACGTTCGGATTCTTCGATGTTACGGGTAAGTACAAGATGCTGTTTGAATAAGGTAAAAAGCGTCAGGTACTGGTTGAGTAATCCCAATTTGATGTCGGCCTGATTCGTCATCCGTTGCAGTCTGGCTATTTCGGTTTCAATGTCTGCCTTCTGGATGGAACGGCGGATTTTTCCTCCCTGATAAAGCGGCTGGTTAAAGTCGACCGTATAATTCTGCGACCAGTCCGGAGTATCAGGGTAGGTGGGGTTGGAAAGTCCGTTCTGAAAGACCACGGACTGACCGATGATGCCTCCTTTCAGCCCTATTTCCAGGTCAGGAAGCAGGCCGGTTTTGGCATACAATTTCCGTTCATGGGCTATTCTTTCTTTCAGGCTGTCACTCTGCAATAGCAGGCTGCTTTTGATGCCCGATTCGAACAGTTGTTCGACCGACAAGAATAAAGAGTCCTGCTGTGCCTGTGCGGAGACAGCCCAAAACAGACTACCTGTAAAAATCAGTTTTCGGATGATGTTAGAAACCTTCAAGGACATTTTGTACTGTTTTTAATTCAGATAATATCTTTGCCGTTCGTTCGGTAGACAATATTTCTTCTGCGTTGGCGTATACCAGATTAAGAATCGGGCGAATCTGGACTTTAAGTGCTTCTCCTTCAGGGGTGAGGTACACCAGCTTGTTGCGTCGGTCGTTTGTATCCTCTTTCCGGTAGACATATCCCTTCTTTTCCAGGTTGTTCATCAGGTTGGTCAGGCAGGCTTTGTCTTTGGCAGTACGCTCAGCCAGTGCCTGTTGGGTAATGCCCTGTTCATGCCAGAGACTGCTTAAAACTTGAAGCATTTCGAAGGTGATGCCGGCATTATTATCTTTTAGGGTGCGTTGCATGGCACGTCGAAAGGCCATGCGAGTGCGGAAAATTTGTATCATGAGTTCCCGGAACTCGTTTCCTTCT
>NZ_JBBKBF010000055.1:0-27838 GCF_037892625.1 Phocaeicola sp. ICN-14070
TACGTAATCTTTGGCATAACCCCAGTCGCGCAATGAGTCCAGGTTACCCAGATATAGCTTCTCCTGTTTTCCCTGTGCAATGCGGGCTGCAGCCAATGTAATCTTACGTGTTACGAAAGTTTCTCCACGGCGTTCCGATTCATGGTTGAACAAGATACCCGAGCAACAATACATATTATAAGCCTCGCGGTATTCCTTCACAATCCAGAAACCATACAGTTTGGCCACTGCATACGGGCTGTAAGGATGGAACGGTGTGTTTTCATTCTGCGGCACTTCTTCCACCTTTCCGTAAAGTTCCGAAGTAGAAGCCTGATAGATACGGCAGGTATCTTTCAGTCCGCACAGACGGACAGCCTCTAACACGCGGAGTACCCCTGTGGCGTCTACGTCAGCTGTAAATTCCGGAGAGTCGAAACTCACCTGTACGTGGCTTTGTGCTGCCAGGTTGTAAATTTCCGTGGGGCGTACCTTGCTTACCACTTGCAGAATACTCATGGAATCCCCCAAATCCGCATAGTGCAAGTGAAATTTCGGTTGTCCTTCCAGATGTGCGATACGTTCGCGGAAGTCTACTGACGAACGGCGGATGGTACCGTGTACATCATAACCTTTTTCCAATAAAAATTCGGCCAGGAATGATCCGTCCTGTCCTGTAATACCTGTGATTAGTGCTACTTTTCTTTCCATAAATAATCAAAATTTTACCCCGCAAAGATATAGAAAAAGCCCCGTACTGCCAATGACAGCCGGGGCTTTTCTTCTGATTATATGCCTTTTGCTTTAGAATTTCTTAAACTTTAATATGGCATAATCAGACTCTAAGGTCATGTATTTCCCGTTTGTTTCCACTACCTTGAACGTCGTATTCACATTGTTTAGTCCGTAGGGTTCCAGTTCCCATACCTCAGCCGGGCGGGAGTTTTCTGGAAGGTCATACGTGCTCATGTCGTTCAGGGTGATGCTATTACTTGCTTCATCGTACTGGTATCTTCCACGGAAAGGAGTCAATCCCTGTGGCCCTTGTTTTTCTGCTACTTCCACTACCCAAAGCTGTATACTATAATAGATGCGTTCGCACGTATGCACCTCATTGTCCGCTTTCGTAGTAAATTCCAATAATTGCCAGTGTCCTTCAATCTCACTGTTTATCGGTTCCTTCTTGCAACTGTTGCATGCCATGGCCAGTACCATCATGCAAAGCCCTATATAGAAAATTCGTTTCATACTTCTTTCTTCAATTAAAAAATCACTCCTGTTTTTCTGATGGTCAGCATGCCTCCTGTAGAATTACCCAAGTAATTGCCTCGGTCAAGTCCTAGTGCAGCCGAAGCACTCCATCCCTTTGCCCATTTCGGTGTATAAGTTGCTTCATAGAGCGAATTGAATTGTTTCCGCTGTTGGTCAAGAGGGTTTCCGTATGTACCCCAGTGCCGGGCAAATGAAATCAGCATGCGGTATCCCCACTCTGAAGAAAGTTGTCCATTGATACCCAGATGATGTGCTCTTACGCGGTTACTCCGGAATGAAATACTATGGTCTGCATTATAGGCTGGTCCTGGAAGCAATGGGTTGCCCATGCCCATACCTTGGTGCTGCCAGCCTCCATAAATATAATGATTGTAATAATTATCGTCGGCGCTGATTTGGTATTCAGGAAACTGTCCCCAAAAGCTATCAAACAACAGGGGACCTGCTTGGTCTTTTGTGCAAAGTCCTTCCCATACGGCCGAAGTTATCCACTGGTTTTTCGGAAAAGTAATTTCCAGTCCGATTTGTCCGTCTTTCCAGCGTCCATATTCCCAAAACATCTGCGATGTATCTTCAAAATAATGTTCCAGATAAGCCCGGAACTTCCATTGTCCCAAATAGTAATTCAGTGCGAAGTTCCAGCTTCCTAACATGTTTCCTTCCACGTTTACTTGTTCTCCTTCGGGAGTATCACTTCCTCCTGCTTGAGGGAAAAAAGCTTTCCAGTAAGCCTTCAAATTGTCCGGCATATCCAGCACCTTCTCTGTACTTCCATCTTCCAGCTTCAGATACTGATCACCTCCAAATTGTGCCGCCATCAAAAGACCAAATTCAAACTCCAATGGAAGTTTTTCCTTGTTCCCTAGCCGCAGCATAAGCGATTTGCTATGGTAAAGCACATCTTTTGTGAAATACTGCCCAGGTCGAACAAAATCTTTCTGCCAGCCATTGTCTGTAAATGAACCGTATGCAATGTGTCCTTTAAAAGCCAGCCATCCCTTTGTGCCCGGCACGTTTAGAAACTCCTTGATTTCTCCTCTGATTTGTGGAATCGGTTGCGTGTTAGGACCTTCCACCATCATTCCGCTACTTAGTGCTGTGTTCTTGGTCAGCGGAAAACCCGGTCGTTCCTTACTTCCGATGCTCAGTGTCAGCATCTTCCAGGAAAAATCACTGTATATCTGATGAATGAACACATCTTGCGCCTGATGAATGCCTCCCGCCATGTCTAATCCGGCTTCAATACGCCATCCGCGTTTGAATTGTTTCTCGTAAGAGATTCCTGCTAACAAATATCCCGAGTTCGGATTTGTGCTTCCTAATCCGTAACGGTTACCTGTAAACCACAATGGAGCGTACGTACCGTCTCCGGCAGTGGCTCCTAATTCTACGTGATAGGTGAGGGAAGAGTTTTCGGTCTGTGCCTGCGACAAACTACCGGATAGTATAGCAAAGAGTAAAATTGCTTTTAGTTTCATAGAGAATTGTAGAATTAATCTTTCTTTTTCAGTTCATTCTTGAAGTCATGATAAATGTCTTTCCCGAAAAGAATCCATGCAGACTCAAGCACAAAAGCTAAGAATGCAAAAGCAATGATGATGAGCATTTTCTTGGGAGATGCCGGAGCAAGTGGTACGGTGGCTGGTTCTACTACGGCAAACACCGGCTTGGCTTCCTGCACTTTTCCACGAAGCACTTGTAATTGTCCCATGGACTGACTATAGATTTGTTCTGCTAAATTTAAGTTCTTCTGTAATCTATCTTTTTCAGAAGTTACAGCTTGAAGGATGACATTCCGATTGGCATCTGCAAATTTAGCATATTCCTGTTGGGCTTCAAAATATTCCTTTCGATATTGTTCGCATAAACTGAGCTGGAAGTCATAATCCTGCTTGGCTTTGCGAGTACGATAGTCTGTGATGTATTCTTGCAGTTTGTGTACGGCACTATCTGCCACGATAGCTGCTGCAAGCGGGTCTTGCAAGGAAACAGTGACTTTTGTCATGTTGGTTTTCTTGTCCGTTTCCACTTCCAATACTTTTTTCAACATTCCTATTCTTCCACTTTGTTCCGGAGTGAGACGGAATGGATCAATTGCTTTTATACTATCTTTTTGTTCTTCTGTAAAGAGTGATTTTATTCCCCCAATAAGCATTCCAGGAACCCCCATTACATAACTCCACCAAGGTTTCTTTTCCGTATTCAGATAATCATAAAGTATAATGCTATCTTCTTTTTGAGTCTGAATGGGGATTTGAAGCATTTCCAAGGCAAAAGGATTTGTTTTTACAATTTCAGGGAACATATTAAAAGTAAGTGCATCTTCTCCAAAACCGGTAGATGCATTTCCTAAACCGAACATGGAGGCAATGCCGGATAATCCATTGGTACCGTTAATTCCGGATTCAGGAGATAGGCTCACTTTCACTTCATAAATCTTGGGCAGGCTGAAGCTGACTATTAGTCCGATTGCAATACCTACGCCTATTGTTTTATAAATTTTTTTACGGCTTTCATATAGTTTGCGGAATAGAGCCATGAGGTCTATTTCCATGACCTTTTGTTGTGGTTTATTGTTGTTAGAATCTGTCATTGTTAAAATAAATTATAGCACAAAGTTATTAAATATCTGCTAGTTATACAAATAGAAGCAGGTTCACTAATATTTTTGTAGGTTTTTTTGCTCTAATCAGGGTAATGATTTTGTATTTATTCGTTCTTTATGGCTTATCTTAGAGACAAGCAGCTCATAAATCTTATATATATATCGTAGAGATAATAAAAAGGGATTCGTACAGATATGATATTTTCTGAAAGCCTTTAGATGCTCTTTCATAATCAGGCGATGGCTAGAAATTCCAGATGTACTTGCCCCTCCCATACGCATTGTGACAAAATCTTTTTTGAGATATAATGTTTTGATATTATTGATATATATAGCTCTTAATAGAAAATCAAAATCCGCAGCTATTTTATATGAAGTATCGTATAGTCCTATTTTGTTTATACATTCCTTTTTTATGTAGAAAGATGGATGGGCTGGCATAAATCCTAAACGCATTAGTTTTCTTTTAAATATTCCAGATGAGTAATACCGTACACATTTGCTCAAGTCTGAATCACTTACAAAATGTATGTCTCCGTAGACTGCATCGATGTCATTTTGTTGGAATGCTGTGACAATGTTCTGCAATATGTCATTCGTTGTATAAAAATCATCCGAATTGAGTATACCGATAACATCTCCGGTAGCTAATGAAATACCTTTGTTCATAGCATCATATATGCCTTTATCTTTTTCTGAAATCCATTTCAGTTTGCCTTGCAACTGGGGCTCATATTTCTTTATGATGTTTATGGTGCCATCTGTTGATTTCCCATCTATGATGATATATTCATAATTGTCGTAAGTTTGTCGAACGACAGATTCTATTGTATCCCGTAAAGTGGATGCGCTGTTGAATGTGGCTGTGATAATTGAAATTTTCATATTACTTTGAATTCCATGCTTCTTTGTAAATAGCTAAAACACTGTCATACATTTTATCCCATGAAAAACGTTGAGTATTTTTTAAGCCTTTCTTTATGATGTTTGTACGTTGCTGTTCGTCTTGTAGTATGGATATACATCTTTGAATTTCCGAGGTTGACGATTCGTTTATTAAAAGTGTGTCATCTCCTATAATTTCCGGGATAGATGACCCTTTGTAAGCAATGACTGGACAGCCTGCTTTTTGAGCTTCAAGTATTGGAATTCCAAAACCTTCATAGATAGAAGGGTAGAGCAATGCAAAAGCGTTATTGTATAAGATATTAAGTCCTTTGTTATCAATATATCCAGTGCAGTGTACTCTTTTCGCTTCTTTAAAATATTGATGAACTAATTTTTGTTCATGTTTGTTTAAGGGGGCTCCTACGATGACCAAATTTAAATTTGATTGGGATATTGCTTTTATTGTAAGTTCAAAGTTCTTATATTTAGCTCTGGATCCCACAAAAATTGCGTATGATTCAGCAGGAAATGGGATATTCTTAGATGGCTGTTCGGAAGGCAACAAATAATAATCCTCTGATACTCCATTGTAGACTATTCGTATTCTATTTGGGTTTACTTCTGGAATAAAATGTAAAAGATCTTTTTTAGTATTTTCAGATATACAGATAATGTAGTCCGATTTCAGAATAGCTTTTCTTTTCTGCCACGAGTGAATTAGTTTTTTTATCCCATTATTATAATATTCATATGTGAAATCATGTACAGTCGTAATATTGATAGCATGTGGGTTTGAGCATGTTCTGTAGTAGGATGAGTGGAAAATAAATTTTTCCTTATTCGATTCAACTCGGGGGTTAATATATCGTTCTGGAAATTTAAGTAGTTTAGATGAAAGTATTTGTTTCATTTTGTATTGTATACTTTGTGAAAATATATTATTGTTTGTGTAGTTTAAGCATTGTACTTCGTTTTTTGAGTTGAGTATACGTGATAATAATTCAAACCAAACGCTTGATATCCCACCGGATTTTTGTAGGGAGAATATAATATTATCTAAAATTATTTTCATGATTTCGTTTGATATTTGGATGTAATAAATTTTTCAATTATCAGGAATAAACAGGGGAAGAGTAAGAAATTATAGAAAAGCATTTTATTAACGATTGAGAATTCATCCCGAAACAACTGAAATGGAATAATGCCACAAATACAACAATAGTATGTTTTGAAAAATAAAGTGTGAGCATTTAATCGAATATAGGAAAAAAAGAAGCCTAAGAGGAATAAGGCTATACAACTTCCTAATATACCAAAATTAGCTATTAAAGAAACTAGAATGCTTGTCGCTCCTAAAGGACTATAGTATGATAAGGAGATAGGTTGTATTAAATCAGCTTTGTTGGGTATAAAAATAGTTGGTATGAAATTTAGAAAAGAAGTAATGAAGTTTGAAGGAAAAGCAAATAAAGGTAGTTCGCTTGTTGAAAATAAAGAACCAGCACTAATCCATGTAAATACTGGCTCTGCAATTCCAATGTATGCTAATGCATCAATGGAAAAATTTGTGTTCCCTAATCTCCATATTCCGACTATCAATAAGAGCAATATGGCAATAGATAACCTAAATAATATTGTTTTAATTTTTATTTTATGCGTATCTATAAGGTATATGATATATGATATTATAGGGATAAGTATATACATTCGAGAACCGAGACCTAGTAGTATTGTAGAAAATTCAATTATTGAAAATAAAAAATAGAGCTTTATAGTATGATTTGTACGAGCCGTAGTTTGATAATAGATGAGAAAAAAAAGAAATAGAGTGTTTAGGGTCGCAATAGAACCCATGAAGTCGGTTGCATATTCAGTTTGATATCCTTTGAATAAGTTATTGGAGTTTTGTATGATAGAATACTGTCCCAATAAGAAAAATGGTAATGAAAATAGGAATAAGTCTCGTTCTCCTATGATATGCTCTGTTTTAATTGCTGAAACTTTATTGTTTATATATTTGAGAGGTAATAGGCTTCCTGTTAAGAATGATGATAAGAATAATATTATTATGGCTATATAAAGAAAAATAAATTCTTTATCAAAATTCTCATATAGATAATTCATACCTGGGTACGTGGTAAAAAATTTGCATAATGCAACGCATGGAGGGAGAATTAAATAATAGATAAATCCTCCTACAAATAAATATATGTGATAGAATTTGCGTATATTCATCAATTTGTACTTACTATTTAAAGAATAAACATAACTTATATCCCCATATTTGTAATAAATGCTTCTTTCCTATAATAAAAAATAGAATAACCCTAGTAAGACAATTAAAAAAATAAATGAAGTTGCAAAAATAATAATATGTATGACTAAAGTGTTTTTTGAAGAATAATCTTCTGCTTTGATAGTATAATTTTTCTCTTGTTTTTTTTAGTTTAAAGCTTTTCCCTTCTAAATGAACAATTTGGGACTGAGGTATATTTATTATTCTATACCCTAATTGATGTATTGTGTAGCATAAGTCTGTTTCTTCAAAATACATAAAAAAACGTTTGTCAAATCCCTTAACTTTATTGAATAACTCTTTTGATATGAATAAATCAGCACCAGTTATGTAGGCTACTTCAAGTGGCTTTCCTGTTTTATTGAAATGTTCCTTGATAAAAAATTTGAAAGGAAACCCTTTTGTCAGAAAGAAAAGTTCGTATATTATACCAGGAAATAAAATTCGGTATGAATGACTGGGCTGCAGTTGTTCATTGTATAAGTTGCCTCCGCATATCCCAACATTTTGACTGTTGGGACTTTCCATAAAGTTGTATAATAATTCTATCGCATTATTTAATAGAATTGTATCTGGGTTTAGAAAAAATAGATATCTCCCTTGGGCGTATTTGGCTGCGAGATTGTTAGCTTTTCCGAATCCTAAATTGCTGGATGATTTTATAAATTTAATTCTGTTGTCATTTTGTAGTAGATTAAATTGTTCAGAATCATTGTCTACTACAATAATTTCAAAATTTAGTTTGGTAGTTTTTTGATAAATGCTATTTATGCAGTTTAAAACAAGTTGTTCTGTATTGTAATTGATAATAATTATTGAAACATCCATAAGAGGTCGGTAATATTTATAATCTGCGGAGTTTACTATATATTTTTAGAATAATAAAAATTGCAGTGAAATTAGGAATCCTTAGAATCGTATTTTTAAGTCGATTGCTTGTTATGTAGAGGTTAAATGGAGTGATTCTTTCTTTTACGGAAATTATTTTGCTGACCAGTTCCTTTTTCTTTGTGAAACTGATAGCCGGATTTTTTTCTTTTATCAGGCTTAATGTAAACTCAAATATTTCATGAATAATATAATCTGCTATATATAATTGGAGTGAGGATGTCTTTTTTATTTTTTGCAATTGCTCTATATTTTTGCAAATGATATATAGCAAGTCTTCAAAGTTCTTAAGTTTCTTATAGCTTGTAATAGAATTAGGACGATAGTAATATAGGTAAGTAGGAGTATTGCAGCATGCGATTTCTTGGGCATGTATTGCCATTTGGAAAGAGGAATCATTATCTTCATGTAGTCTTCCTTCTAAAAAACGTATTTTATGCTCTGTTATGAATTTTGTTCTAATCAATTTGTTGCACCCTGCTAAGTTCCATTTATATTGTAGGTAATCCGATAAGACTTCTTCTCCTTTTAAATGTTCGTTTGACATGAGCTTTATTTCATGCGGATGGCCAATTGTCTTTATTTTGCCTACAACAAAGTCTATATGTGGGTATTTTATGAAGAAACTAATTAACAATTCAATACAATTAGGGGTTAGTTCGTCATCACTGTCTAAGAAGAAAATATATTCTCCTGTTGCTTCTTTAACTCCAGAGTTTCTTGCAGCAGAAAGCCCTTTATTATATGGGTGTTGAATAAGTTTTATTGAAAAATCCTTACCATATAAAGATATTGTTTCTTTTGCTATATCTATACTTCTATCTGTTCCACAATCATCTATAAGAATAATTTCCAATTCCTTATATGTCTGATTAAAGACAGACAATAAACAATTTTTTATGTAAGATTCTACATTATAGATTGGAATGATGATGGATACTTTCATACTATTTCAAACGATTTAAAATGGTTTGCTTTATTTTGACTAGTATTTGTATACCTGATTCTCCAATTATTTTAGAAAGTCTTTCAATGAGTTTGTCTTTAAAAGAGAACCAAGAGCCTGCAAAGTGATGAATAGTATAGGTTTTTGATGTTTTAGTAACTTTACGTGTGGAGTAAGAGTTGGCAGTCAGATATTCATTGGGAAAAGGCTGTAGGATTTGAGTTTGAATGTATTTCTTGTTTAATATAGAGTATAAAATTTGTGGTAATGGTTTATTATTAATGGAACTATCTGGATTAATAAACTCTCTATCTTGATAATAATCAAGCGCGTCTTTCACCCATTCAGCTTTAGGTGAGGCTCCAAATATTCCAGCTTCTAATGCTTCTTCTGTCTCATATCCGAGTAAATAATCTTTGTGTAAAATGTCGTTGAAGGACTTTACTACTTCTACGTCCATATCCATGTATATACCGCCATAATGGTATACGGCATATAGTCGGATATAGTCACACGCAAAAGCATATTTTTTTGCTTCAAAAGCTTGTTTAACCCAAATACTGGAGTTTATATCAAATCGGTTGAAGTTCCATAGCATGAATTCGTAGTCGGGGAGTTTTTTTTTCCATGTTTTCATGTATTTCTGTAGATCTTTCGGAATTGGATCATTGCTTAACCAGCAATAGTGGATGATTTTGGGTATCATATCGTTTGTAAGTGTTTTTATTTGTTTGAATATAATTTCTTTAGAGTACTTTTTAGCAGTAAGATTTTTAGGATTAGCTTAGCTATATAAAAGCCTGGTCTTTCTTGTGCCCATTTTAATAGCTTTTGTCTTTTAGGACTTATGAATCTACAGGCGATAGCATTGTGCTTTTGTATTAATATGTAAGTTTCAGGATAATTTTGTTTGTATACCTTGTAGCTGCAATTTATCTGTAATAGTCCTAACTTCACCTCTATTTTATTGGGTAATGTAAATTGTTCTAATTGGGGATGTGTTGATAAAATTCTTGAAATGATTGTGATATATTTGCGATATTCATCTATTTGTTTTTGAGTGAACTTGGTGGGTCTGGTAAGTGAAACTGTATTAGTATCGTAAGTGTAAAGTGGGATATTTAGATGGACTATCTGTAAAGGGAAGGCATACTTAGTACATAGCTCGGATAAGAAGCACATGTCCTCACAAAAACTCAGATTGTATCGGAATGTAACTTGTGTTTGGTCTATGATAGCTTTTCTAATTACCTTGTTAAAGAGAGCGCCAAAGACATTTCCGCTATACATACTGTCAATTAAGTTCCCACATAACTTTTGTTTCCTCTCTGTCCTCCCTTGATTGTTAAGTACGTAAAAATTGAAAATGATAATATCTGATTTATTCAGATATGAGGATATTTTAGTAAAAGCGCAAGGTTCAACGTAGTCGTCACTATCAATGAATAAAATCCATTCTCCGGATGCACAATCTAATCCTTTTTGACGTGCTAAACTAACTCCGCTGTTTGGCTGGTGAATTACTCGTATTCGAGAATCTTTAGATGCATATTTATCGCAAATCTGACTTGAGCTATCGGTACTTCCATCGTTTATTAAGATTAACTCAAAATCTGTGTAATCTTGATTAAGTATGCTGTTAACGCATCTTTTTAAAAGATGCTCTTGGTTGTAGACGGGAACAATGACTGTTATTGCAGGTGATTTCATATTGCTTTTGGTTTTATTAATCTTTTGTAGAAAAAGTTAATAAGGGAAGAGTTGCAATGGAGTAATAAAAATGCAAAAAGTTTACTTTTAGGTGAATTAAGTAACTTCCTATACAAGAAGCTACTTTGAGGATATATCTTTTTCCATTCTTTAGGGTTTTGAGTTAGTAAAGGAAGCTTTGCGTGAAATTGCCTGATTTTTATTTCAGAACTAAATTTTTCTAGTAATCCCTCTTTTTGCAGGAAATAAATTACCAAATCCGTAGCCTTTATTTGGTCATATGTATTGGTTAAAGTAGATGTTGTTATGATAGATTGACCATTACATCTATTATAGTGGTATAAAGGTTTATTTATGCATATTGTTTGTTTGGCTTTTACGAGGAGTTGTACGCAAACTAAATAATCTTCTCCTCCATTTAGGTTTTGAGGAAATCTTATCTTATAATCAGTAAATAAGTATTTTTTTATAAGGAGCTTCCATACGACTCCCCAATTACTACTTATTATATCCGCTAGAAATAAAGATTGGCTGGTGTAAAATGTATTTATTACAGAAGCGTGGGTAGGAAGAATTTCCCAAAAATTACATCCAGCTATGTCTGCATTAGCTAGGGAAACTGCGTGATACATTTCTTCATACATTGTATTTTCTACCCAATCATCACTGTCAATAAAAGCTATCCATTCGCCTTTTGCTTGTTCTATGCCCAGATTGCGTGCTGCGCTTACTCCTTGATTCTCTTGGTGAAATACTTTTATTCTTCTGTCTTGTTTAGCATATTCATCACATATCGTTCCTGAATTATCAGGACTTCCATCGTCTATTAAAATTAATTCGAAGTTGGTAAATGATTGTGCCAGTACACTGTCAACGCAGCAATGAAGATATTTTTCTGCCTTATAGACTGGAATTATAATTGATATTAAAGGAGTATTCATTTTCTTAGTTTAGCTGTCAACTTATTCATTACTAAGTTTCGTTCTTTCTCTGTACATCCCAATATATAGATGCCGGATGTTACACTGATTACACATACAACTCCTACGATAAAAAAGGTAAGAGTATTTTGTGGAATATAATTGTATAATAAAACGGGAACAATAGGGGAAATAATAATCACTTTGCCAATAGGTTTTATTACTTCTTGAATATACATTTTTATGTCCATCCTTATCATGGGTAGTACGATGTGAATGCGGGCATATTGGGTGCATAGCTCAATGCATATATGAACAATGAAGACGCTTTCGGGTGGGATACTGAAAAACTTCAATAGCAGGTAGGCTATTGGAACAATCATAAGCAACATGCATCCTTCTATTATTTGAAATTTCTTTAGCTTTCCTGTGGCGTGTACCGAAGTGATTATCGGGTTAGCTAGACAAAATAGAATGCTGGTAATCAAGATGAGCCGGAGAAAATTGCTGGTATGTGGCGGATATTCTCCCAACCACCATTTCAAAACCAAATCTATCTCAAGTGCCAGAGGGAGACAGATGAAAATCATCAGAAATACGGAAAATTTTGAGCTAGCAACTAATAACTGATGCATCCGTTTGTAGTCTTCCTGCGCATAGCTTTTGGTCAGTTGTGGGTTGACTGCGGTCTGAAAATTGACACTGAAGTTGTTCACGATGTTTTGCACTTGCACCGCGATGCCACGTGCTGCATTAACAGCTGGATTGAAGAATATATTCAGCAGAATATTCAAGCCTTGCGTGTATCCGAACACGGCCAAATTGCCGTTCATTGTCCATCCGGCATAGTAGAAAATTTCTTTAAATAAAGATTTATCTATCTTAGGCCGGGAAAGTCTTGTCTCTTTAAATTTACGGGAACAATAGAGGATATATACGATAAAGTCGAAAAACTGGATGCACAGAATGAACAGTGCATATAGAATCAGTTTGTCGTACGGAAAAATCATCAAAAGGAGCACAGCGGCAAGTTTTAGCACGGCGTCTCCTATGGTCAGATAGGCAAATGCTGACATTCTTTCATGAGCGATGATGGCGGCATTGTAAGGCATGCTGATAAAACTTCCCATTGCTGTAAAAATGGAAAACTGATATACCCAAAAAGCGGCAGTCTCTCTTCCTTCCGGAATGTTCAGTTGCGTGGTGACGAACCATAGTCCGATGGTCTCTCCAAGTATCAATACGATTAAGGCAAACAGTACATGAATGGATACGATGTTTCCGAATATTCTCTTGAGATTGTCCATGTCGCCCTTGCCTAAGGCAAAGGTTATGAAACGGGAGGATGCTCCGGCAAGTGATCCGGTCAAGAAGCCTAGAAATGAAATTACACCTCCTACTACATTGTTAATACCGAAATCTTCTACGCCGAGTGTCTGTAAAACGATACGTGAGGTGTATAAACTAATTAGTACGAGAAATAGCATCCGTACATATAGCAAGATTGTATTTTTAACGATACGTTTGTTGGATGATTCTGGCATCTTTCGTAAACTTCCAATTTTAGGGTAGCCCCTTTTAGACGGGTGCCTGCAGGCACCCGTCTAAAAAAGAGTTCACAAATTTAACGATTATTATTTGCATATTGTCATGGGAAGAAGGTTTTCGTAATCCGTTCTTCCCTTTTTTAATTCTCTGAGCAGTTTGCAGAAGTAATCCCTGAAGGAGACTCCTGCCTGTTTGCAGGTTTCTATAAAGGTATTATAGATTGCGGAGTTCTGTATTCCTTTCACACTTCCGAAGAACAGGCTGTTCTTTCGTTGGACAGTGATTGGTCTTATCGCTCTTTCCGCCGCCATATTGTCTATTGAGTATTCACCGTCATTTCTGTAGGCGAAAATCTGATTCCAGAAGGTCTTCAGATAGTTAAGGACCTTACTCATAAGTTCGCTTCTACTCTCTTCAGGATTTGCCAGCAGATCATAAAGCTCCGTCCTTAACTTCTCGATGATTTCAGTTGTTTTCTTACTGTTCCTTCTGCGGTAAATCTCGTCTGGAGTGAGTTTTTCCCGGCGGTAAGTATCTTCCATGCCGTATAATCTTGCTATCAGCTCAAGGAAATTTGATTTTTGCATCACCAAGAAACTCCTTCAATACATTTGTTTTCAGCCCCTGATAGTCTGAGCCTTTCTTCTGTGTCTTCTTGAACCAGTCATAGAATGCAGTGTAAGGAATGTTGTTGCTGATGCAGAATGAGTTGATGGAAACTCCTTTGAGGTCACCACCGGTCTTGTAGAGGAACCACAGCCTTTCAAAGTCTTTTTCGCTAAACATAATCTTTCAAGTTTTAAGTTTAGCGCGAAGGTCAAGGAAAGAGCTATGCTAGTCAATACGCCAATTTGGGATGCTTACATGTATATCATGTCATTTTTTAGGCACGCTTCGCCGTTACCTGTCCCACACCCACTCAGCCCAAACAGACAAAAATAGGTATGCAAGGTAAGCGTCGACGTCTATTTATCTTACAAAAATACCCCATTTCACCGAAAAGTCAAAAAGAAATCCCGACAAAATGAGTTTCTAGCCAGTTTTAGTAAACAAATGAACAGAATTGACAAATACTGCATCGCATTTTCTTGTTTTTTCATCAATTTTTTACACCTCTTGAAAAACGCCTTTGCGTTCGGATTCAAACGCAAGTGCGTTTTACTTAAAACACAAGTACGTTTTGAATCAAACGCAAGTACGTTTTAGTTGAAACGCAAGGGCGTTTTCCGGAGGCTTCCGGAGAGGCGGCCCGGAAGTGTCACGGTTTCGGAACCCGTTCCTGTGGGGGAGGATACAGCCATGTAGATTTGCGTTTTTCTGTCTGGCATCATTTCTATGGTGTCATTTCTTGTGTTTCCCGATGTGATTCATGAGAATTTTTGTAAGTTTGCAAGATAAACACATAAAGCTACATGGAAGATTTTTTATCGACGGCGGTCAATGTAACTGACACGCGAGGCAACAGCTTGATTAACAGAAAGATGATACTTCGAATCCTGGGCACTCTGCTCTTTATGGAGGCAATGATGTTTCTGGCATGTGCAGGCGTTTCCTTGTGCTATGGGGAGGAAGACTATATTTATTTTATTTACACGACATTGATTAATATGGCTGTGGGGAGTGGGCTGATTCTGCTAGGGAGAGGAGCCGAAAACCGGGTGACACGGCGCGATGGATATTGTATCGTGGCGTTTACGTGGCTGCTTTTCACAGGATTCGGAATGCTGCCTTTTTATATAAGCGGAAGTATCCCGTCGGTGGCAGACGCATTCTTTGAGACCATGTCGGGTTTTACAACTACAGGGGCAACCATCCTGGATGATATTGAATCGCTTTCGCACGGTATGTTGTTCTGGCGAAGCTTTTCGCAATGGATTGGAGGATTGGGTATTGTGTTCTTTACGATTGCTGTGTTGCCTATCTTTGGGGTAGGTAATCAGGTCCTTTTTTCGGCAGAAGCTACGGGGGTGACACATGATAAGATTCATCCGAAAATCAGTGTCATGGCCCAATGGCTATGGACAGTATATCTCATGCTGACCTTAGCGGAGATGGTGCTGTTGCTGATAGGAGGAATGGACTTGTTTGATGCTGCATGTCATGCTTTTTCCACGACGGCTACTGGAGGATATTCTACCAAGCAGGCCAGTGTGGCTTATTGGAATTCTCCTTTTATAGAATATGTAATTGCCATCTTTATGATTCTTTCGGGTATTAACTTCTCGCTTTATTTCATGTGCATGAAGGGACGTTGCGGACAGTTGTTCAAGGATGGTGAGCTCCGGTTGTATCTCATCTCCATTGGGGCGGTGACGCTGATAATTACCGGGGCCTTATACTGGCATAATAATTATGGGTTGGAGGAAGCTTTCCGGAAATCGCTTTTCCAGGTGGCGTCTGTTCATACTTCGTGTGGTTTTGCTACGGACGATTATAATATGTGGCCTCCTTTCACATGGTTGCTGCTCATTTATACAATGATTGCAGGAGGTTGTGCCGGTTCTACGGCGGGTGGGATTAAGAATGTGCGTCTGCTGATTTTGTTGCGCAACGTGAAGAATGAGTTTCACCGGCTGATGCACCCCAGGGCTGTACTTCCGGTAAAGGTGAACCGGATGGCGGTTTCACAGCGTACCATTGCTACGGTGATGACGTTCGTAGTTTTTTATTTTGTCTGCATCTTCTTATGCTGGCTGGCATTGATGTGTATGGGCATTGGACTGGAAGAATCTTTCGGACTATCTGTATCAAGTATCGGTAACGTGGGGCCAGGACTGGGTGTCTTCGGACCAGCATTTTCATGGAGTGCACTTCCTGACCTGGCGAAGTGGCTGTTGTCGTTTATGATGCTGATAGGGCGTCTGGAGCTCTTCGGCGTACTATTGCTGCTGACTCCGAGTTTCTGGGATAGACGATGAGAAAGAGATAGATTATGATAACATGTATATGTCTCTAAAAAAGTTTTCTATATCTTTTATAGAGAAGGTGTTTTTGTCTAATTCTGTTTTTCTAAGCATTAGGTATGCGCTATTGCGTTCGTCGGTGTGGTGTTCAAATGTTTTTGTACCAAAATAGGTATTGACAATTGTTCGATAGAAACGGAAACGCTTGGTGCATGCTTTGTCTTCTCCCATATTATTTGCTCCAATAAATGCAAAAGAAGAATGTACGTCAATTTCATAATAATGTTTCATGATGTATATACAACTTAACACTATTCTTCTGGGCTCAAAGTCATTGGTTTGAAAGCTATATTTTTCTTGTAAATGTGCTTGCGACTTCAGGTAGAATTTTATTCCATAAATATGTTTTTCGTATGCTTCTACGTCTACAAGGTAGGTTTTTCCGCTTTTCATAGATTTGAATCTCCATAAATCTATGTGTCGCATTCCTTTACAAGTTGGCGCTTTCCGCATAATAAATACGGAACCATAATAAGGAGGTAGGATTTTCATTAGGGAACGAGGTAAGAATAGACCTGTATTCTGTATTTGGCGTGTTCTTTTTTAGTAACCTTTTTAAAGTTTACCTTTACAGAATCAGGCTTTGTAATTTGTTTCTTTGCTTTTGTATCTGTAGACTTTCCCATATTATTTATCTTTTTTGCAAAGATAACGTTATTGCATATTCAATGCAAGGATAAAACATTTTTTATAATACAGAAAAAAGGACCACTACCCGCAGGTAATAATCCTTTGCTTTATTTGTAACTCAGCCTGTTAGTCGATAAACCGGCGCGTGAGCTGCTCAAATTCATCGATACGGCGGTCGCGCAGGAAGGGCCACCAGCGGCGGACATTTTCACTGCGGTTCATGTCGATTTCTACCACCATGTTTTCTTCTTTCAGGTTGCTGGCCTGGGCGATGATTTCGCCTTGCGGACCGGCTACGAAGCTGTTACCCCAGAATTGGATACCGTTGGTCTGGCCGGAAGGGTCGGGTTCAAGGCCCACACGGTTTACGGCAATGACAGGCAGACCGTTGGCTACGGCGTGGCCGCGCTGTACGGTTACCCATGCACCCAGCTGGCGCATTTTTTCTTCCTGAGTGTCGGTGCTTTCCCAGCCGATGGCTGTGGGGTAAATCAACAGTTCAGCACCTTTCAGGGCCATGATACGGGCTCCTTCCGGATACCACTGGTCCCAGCAAACCTGCACGCCGAGCTTACCGATGGAGGTCTGAATAGGTTCGAATCCTAAGTCGCCGGGAGTGAAATAGAACTTCTCATAGTAAGCAGGGTCATCTGGAATGTGCATCTTACGGTACTTTCCGGCGATGCTTCCGTCAGTGTCGAATACCACGGCAGTGTTGTGATACAGTCCGGCGGCACGGCGTTCGAACAGCGAAGTGACCAGCACGATGTGGTAGGCTGCGGCTATCTCACTGTAGAAACCGGTAGAAGGACCGGGAATGGGTTCGGCCAGGTCGAACAGATTGGTATCTTCTGTCTGGCAGAAATAAGGGGTGTTATGGAGTTCCTGAAGAACTACTAACTGCGCACCGGCTTGTGCCACGGAGGCGATGTTGCGGTGCAGCTTTTCAAGATTCAGTTTGAGGTCGTTCGTACAAGCCTGTTGTACGATACCGACACGGATAGTTCGTTTCATTGTGCTATTTGGTTTTTTACAGATTCAGGATATTGCATGGTGACGCAGTGGAGAGAACCATGCTGCTTGATAAGCGCACGGCAATCCACGCCTACGATTTCACGTCCGGGGAAGGCCTCAGCCAGTACCTGTGCGGCACGGGCATCGTTTTCCGGTTGGGCGTAGGTAGGGTAGAGCACAGCCTCGTTCATAATCAGGAAGTTGGCGTAGGTGGCCGGAAGGCGCTCGTCGTCTTCGTCATAGATGGCTTCGGGCATGGGCAGCGGAAGCAGACGGTAGGGGTCTCCATCGAGTGTACGGAAGGTCTTGAGCTGGTCTTCCATGGAGCGGAGGGCACCGTAGTGCTCGTCGTTCTTGTCCAGACACTGCACGTAGGTAATGGTGTGGTCGGGACAGAGACGGGCCAGGGTGTCTACGTGGCTGTCTGTGTCGTCACCGGCCAGGTAGCCGTAGTCCAGCCAGAGCACCTGACGCAGGTTGAAGCGTTCCATCAGGTAGGCTTCGATGTCTTTGCGTGAGAGGGTGTCGTTGCGGTTGGGAGCCAACAGGCAGGGGGAGGTGGTGAGCAAAGTACCTTCTCCGTCGCTTTCAATGGAACCGCCTTCAAGCACGAAGTTGCGGCAGTTGATGTAGTCGCCGTTAAGTACACCGGTCTTGAACAGATGACTGTTGATGAGGTTATCCTTATGAGCAGCAAACTTCATCCCCCAGCCGTTGAAGCAGAAGTCGAGCAACTGTGGGTCGGAGTGTTTTTCCAGCAGGGTGATGAAAGCATGGTCGCGGGCCCAGGTGTCGTTTGTAGGACATTTCACAAAAGTAATCTGGTCACGATAGGGGAAGTCGGCCAAGGCTGCCGGAAATTCGGGAGCCACGAGCAACAGGGGCTGGCGGCTGGCTATTTCGGTAGCAAGGCGGACAAAGCAGGTTTCTACTTCATCGAGCATATAGGCCCAGTCGGTATCGGCATGAGGCCAGGTAAGCTGTATGTAGCTTTGTTTGTACCATTCGGCGGGCAGATAATAGGTCTTTTCCATATTCTTGTATAATTATTTTTCGTTTGATTCTCTTTTTTCTCTTGCGGCAGGAAGGGCTTCCTGCGGAAGGTATTTCTGGTCTTCTTTTTCTTTCTGTTTGCTGCTGCGGTTTTTCCGGCGGCGGAGGAACCAGTCGACGAGTTCTTTCCAGTTCATGAAGTCTTTCTTGTACATGATACCAATGCCCTGAGTGGTAAGGGTGGACTTCGTGAAATAACGGTCGTTGGTCTGGTTGTATCCGCGCAGACGGAATTCTCCGTTCTTGGTGAGCAGCCAGATGGCTTCAAAGTCGCCCACAAAGTTCGTATTACGCATGGTATTTTCACGGTAACCGAAGTTTCCGTTGATTATCAGTCGGTTGTTCAGTAAGCGTCCGGACAGGATGGCTTCAGCTTCTACATCGCTCCAGCCTTTTTCTCCGGTGGTGAGGTTCGTACCTACGTTCCAGTTCTGGTTGTCGATGACTTGCGAAAGCATGTTATTCAACTGGCCCGACAGGGTGCTGAAGGCCAATGAACTGGTGGCATCGGTCTGCCCGGTGTTGTTGGCATAGTCATAGGTATAGAACTTGCCGACTCCCAGCAGATAGATAATCTGCGTGTTCATCTGTTCTTCAGTGCTGGTGAGGCTGCGTACCAGTTCGCGGTCTTCCTCGCTCACGGTGGGCAGTTCAAGGCCGAATGTCAGGTTGGGAGACGTGAGGTTACCGCTCAGGTTCAGCAGACAGTTTACCCGCACGTTTCCACGTGAAGAAGAAGCGTCGGCTATCAGGTCGTTCAGTGAAGCGGAGTTCACCGTATAGACGGCCTGCACGTTCAGGTTGGCGGCTTTGGGGTCGCCGTTGAAGGATACCACACCTCCGGGCTGCAGGGTAAAGTCTTTTCGGATGACGTTCTGCATACTCATCTTGTAGATTCCTTCAGTAATGTTGTAGTTACCGAACATCTGGAAGTTGCCCTGATTGAAGAAGTTGATGCGCAGGTTGCCGGTTCCGTAGGCAGAAATATAGTCTCCGGCCGAAGGGTCCATGATGATTTTCATGTTGGCACGTTCGGCAGGTTCTATCTGCAGATTGATGTGGATAGCGGTAGGTGTATCATCGTCATCCTGCTTGTCGGGCTGGTTGAGCGGGTGGTACACTTCGGCCTTGACCGCAGCCTGTTTGCGGCGTGGAGTACGGTCTACGAAGGTGATGAAGCCGGAGTTGGTAGCCTCGGCTGCTGTTCCTAATACGTAGACAAACTCGGTCTGATTGTCGGCGCGAACTTCTCCGTCAACGTTCAGCTGTCCGTCGCCTCCCCGGAGAAATACGTTTCCGGTGGCATAGATATGACCGTAGAAGGGGAATTCCGGAGTTTCCTTTTCAGAGTGGAATACCAGCATGCGGTCGGTATTGAAGCGGAACTGGTAGCTCAGGTTCTTTAATTTGGTATGCCGTAGCTCTCCGTTGGCCAGTCCGGTATGCCCTTCAGTGTCCTGCAAGCGCACGTTCTGGAAACGGAACAAGCCGGAAGCGATGTGTACGGAATCGGCCGAAGCCAGGAAAGTAGCATTCAGAATGTTGACCTTCATCTGCATCTGTGCCTTGACTTTCCCTTCCAAATCAAGCTGGGAGAAGGGGCCGAACAGACGCACGTCGCCATGTACGCTTCCGTTGACATTGCTGAATATATTTTCTACAAAGGGTTGCAGGAAGGAGAGAGGGGTACCTCCGGCCTGGATATGGAGGTCGAGTCCCTTTATCTTGGGCGATACATAGCCGATGACCCGTGTGGTGCAGGCACTGTCGCGGCGGATGTCAGCATTGAGGCGAACGCCTCCCAACTCTTTGTCCCATGAGCCGAGGATGTCGGCGCGTCCTAGCAGGGCATGATTGAGGGAGAAATCTTTCACATCGAGACGGGCTTCCATCACCGGGTCCTCAAGCACGTGGCGTAGGTGGACTTTTCCGCTGATGCCTCCGTCGAAGCGTACGGCATGAAACTGAATCATGTCCATGATGTAGAGCAGGTTGATGTTCTTCAAGTCTACCAGACAGGAGTCAGCTTCTGTTTTTCCCAGTCGTCCGTTGATTTTCAAGTGCTGGTCGCGGTGCTCAAACAGGAAGTCGTGTATTTCGATGCTGTCTTTTGCAATGTCTACAGTAGCCGGATGGATGTTCCAGGTGGTGTCATTCAGAATGACCTGGCTGGGCTGGATGTCCACACGGGTGTGGAGTACCCTTTTCAGACTGTCCTGACGGAAAGAAGCGATGGCGTCAATCTTTCCGCTATAGGTGAGCTGTGTGTTGTTGCCCCAGTAAATGGTACTGTGCAGCTTGTCGTCTTTGGCCCTCGTGATGAGGGAGAAATTGAACATGGCTCCTTTTTTCATCAAGGTGCCGGCACGTAACTGGCACTGCAGTTCGTCGGAACGGCTTTCACACAACAGGGTGCCCGATTCGTAGTATTTCCCTTTATACGTGAATTGAGGAATCGAACCGTTGATGCGCATCTGTGAGAGGCTGTCGTTAAGTTGTCCTGAGAACGTGGCCGGCATCTGCAACTCGAACGGAATGTTCAAAACCTTTGAAAGAAATTCACTGTTTTCCATGCGAAACTGGAACCGGAACTGGTTGTTCAGCTCTGCGGGTTTCTTTCTTCCTTTTTTCGGCTTCTCCTCAGGGAACAGGGATGGAAGATGCTTCCGGATCACTTTCTCCATGCTCTTCAGCAGGGTGTGGTAGGCATATTGTCCTTGTATGGTTCCGGTCAGGAACGGGGAGTCAATGCGTATTTCCTTCTGCTTGGCCTCTGAGGCAAGCTGTGTCGCATCAATCTGCAGGCGGGGAAGGAAGTAGTTCCCTTCTTCGTCGGGCGTGCGAACTGAAAGACTGTCGAGGCTGATTTTTCCCTGGACATCGTCAATGGAATGTCCTGAAAAGTCTGCCGTCAGGTTCAATGATACGTCGGTATCTTCGTATTTTTTCGTCAGCTGAAGTTTATGGGGACGAAAATCACGTACTTTTACCCGCAGGTTGAAGTCGGGTACGGCCTGTTGGGTCACGAAATTCCCGTCTACGCTGATTTTACCATTTTCATCGTCGAGTGACAGATGGCCGTTGAAACCGCCCGGCTTGAAATTTCCGTTCAGTGCGATGTGCTGGTATTGGTAGTCATTGTACTCTAAAGAAGAGATTTCTCCTTTGATATGCGATTCTGGCTGATGGTTTCGGTATTGCAGCCCGTTCAGTTCCAGGTCAAAAGAGGTTTTACCCAGTTCTTTTTTCGCCAGCAGTTTGCCAAGCTCAAAATTATGGGTGGAAACTTTTCCGGAATAACTTTTTTGCTGGGTCAGGGTGTCGGTGTGCATGGTCAGATTGGCATTAATCTGTCCCGGTTGGCTTTGCAGGGTACCGTGTGCAGTGATACGGGAAGGGTATCCCGATACATCACCCTGAAATTTAAGAAAGCCCAGACGCTGCAGGATGTCGGGTACAGGTGCAGCGGTACCTTTCAAATTATGTATGAGCCAGGAAATGGCGGTTTCGTCGGCATCAGCCTGTGTGATTTGACCAAAAAAATAAGGCGGTTGTGAAGGATTACTGTGGTCGAGCATTCCTTCTGCATGTATTTCCAGTGCTTTGTGCGGGCTGGAGAGATAGAAATTGGTACATCGAGCCTGTTTCCCTCTTCCATGAAAGGCCAGGTCGATATGTACGGAGTCCTGAAAATGCTGGAGTGCAGGGACAAAGCAGGCGATGTCGGCCGGAGTGACCGAGGCATTCAGGCGACCCATGTAGGTGGTTTGCGTATCTGAAATAAAGTCGGGTGCGGTAAGTTCTCCTGCTACAGTAAATGTGTCGATGTTTACTGTCGTGGCCGGAAGGCTCAGGTTCAGGTCATGCAAATGGATACCTTTGGGGGTAGCTGTGGCCTTCAGCGCAAATTTCTTCAGTTGAAATCCGCTTTGCTCATTGAAACTCATACGGCGGATTTGTGCGTTGAGCGAATCGGTCTGCAAGGCCTTCAAGGAGATGGTTGCCGAAAGTTCGCTGATGCCGATGTGATGAGGATTGAACCGGCGGGGTGTATTGGATTCCGACAGCACATCGTAGTGGATTTGTCCGCGACGGATAAGTACGGAATTGATACGCAGGTCGATGGATTTTTCGCTCTTTGTCGTATCTTTTGAAACAAAAGTGTCAATCAGGAACTGGCAATTCAGGGGAGCCTTGGGGTGGGCACGGTTCAGGCAGGCATCCAGTCCGAATAGCTGTACACTGCTGATACGGATTTTTCCACGGAAGAGAGAGGGAATGTCAATCTTGACGGAAAAGCGCGAAATGCCGAGCATGTCTTTCTTCTGCCGGTCTTTTATCTGCACGTTCTGGATGACGACGCGGTTCAGAAGCCCTAAGTCTACATTGCCAATGCTGACTTCGGCCTGGGTGAGACGGGTAAGTTCACGGGCAGCATACGTACTGATGCGGTGTTGGACAGCCGGAAGGTTCAGCAGAGCAATCAGACCGAAATAGAATACCAGTGTCGAAATGACCGTGATACGTATGGCTTGTTTTATGCGCGTGGCTTTACTCATTCTTTATTTATGCAAATTATAGACAAATGTACAAATAACCCTCGAAGAAAAGGGGCTTTGAGGGTGTTATTAGTAGTTTTTAAGTTTTGGGTGATGCCCTTTTACGGTTGGTATAAATGAATTGGAAATCTATTTTTATTCATTTTTGTAGCATAAAATGTAAATATATATGGATTTTGTATGGAAAATTGGAAAAATATTCGGAAATTTGCAGCCGTTATTAATTTAGTAATAAAATTAGACTTAAACGGATAAAAATGACGCAAAAAATGAAGATTCCTTCTCCGCTGGTGTCTTTGCTGCCTGTGGCGGTATTGGTGGTATTACTTTTCTTTACGATTCGTCTGTTGGGAGCTGACGCGTTAGGTGGCGGAAGCCAGATTTGTTTGCTGCTGACTACGGCTTTGTGTGCGGCTTTGGGTATGAGCCGATATGGGATGAACTGGAAGGATATTGAACATGCCATTATCAACAACATTGCGGGGGTGAGTTCTGCTTTGATTATCCTGTTGATTATCGGAGCACTTTCGGCAGCCTGGATGTTAGGGGGAGTGGTACCTACGCTGATTTACTATGGGGTACAGATTATTCATCCGAAATTTTTCCTCGTGTCGTGCTGTGTGATTTGTGCAGTGGTATCGGTCATGACAGGCAGTTCGTGGACCACCATTGCGACCATCGGTATTGCCTTGATGGGTATCGGCAAGGCACAGGGTTTTGAAGAAGGCTGGATTGCCGGAGCGATTATCTCGGGTGCATATTTCGGCGACAAGGTTTCTCCGCTTTCGGATACGACCATCCTGGCTTCCTCAGTGACAGATACGCCGCTGTTTACGCATATCCGTTACATGATGTACACCACGGTGCCTTCGGTGGTCATTTCACTGGTTATTTTTACAATAGCCGGATTTTCGCATGAGGCATCAGACAGTTCGCAGATTGCCGTGTTTACTACCGGACTGGCGGAACGTTTTCATATTACTCTTTGGGTGTTGCTGGTGCCGGTGGTGACAGGAATATTAATTGCCCGTAAGGTGTCTTCTATTATTACCTTATTCATATCCACTGCTTTGGCTGTGGTGTGCATGCTGGTTTTCCAGACAGATGTACTCCGTGAAGTGGCCGGTGACGGAGTGAGCGGAGGGGAAGCTTTATATAAAGGAGTTTTGTTAGCTTTATCAGGAAGTACGTCGTTGCAGGCTTCTACTCCTGCATTGACCGAACTGATTGCCACCCGTGGAATGGGAGGTATGATGGATACGGTATGGCTGATTCTCTGTGCCATGTGTCTGGGTGGAGCCATGACGGCCTGTGGCATGTTGGGGAGCATTACGCGTATGTTCGTACGCTTTACGCATAAGCTGGCAAGTACGGTAGCAGCAACTGTAGCTTCCGGTTTGTTCCTGAATCTGGCTACTGCCGACCAGTATATTTCGATTATTCTGACCGGAAACATGTTCAAGGATATTTATAAGAAGAACGGATACGAATCGCGCCTGTTAAGCCGAACAACGGAAGATGCCGTCACAGTGACCAGTCCGCTGATTCCCTGGAACACATGCGGAATGACGCAGGCCACGATACTGAATGTGCCTACACTGGTGTATCTGCCGTATAGTTTCTTTAACTTGCTGAGTCCGTTGATGAGTATCTTCGTGGCGTGCATTGGCTTTAAGATTGTACGCTCGGTAAAAAAGAATTAAGACACAATTTTCATTAAAACCATAATAGAATGAACCAGAAACACGTAACATTGGCTGCTTGTCTGTTGGCTTTCGGACTGACGGTACAGGCTCAGGATGGAGGCATCTCTCCGGATATGTTGAAAAAAATTCAGAGTAGTTATCAGAATACGGCTGCCGACAAGGCATTGCGGAATGCCATGGGAGGTACCAGCATCAAGGAACTGGCATTGAATCAGGAAAACCAGAAGGCGCTGAATACAGATTTTTCCATTAAGGTAGAATCAAAAGGTATCACCGACCAGCAGTCGTCTGGCCGTTGCTGGCTGTTTACGGGACTGAACGTGATGCGTGCCAAAGCCATTGCACGCTATGACTTGCCGGGACTGGAGTTCTCGCAGGTATATTCTTTCTTTTGGGACCAGCTGGAAAAATCCAATCTGTTCTTACAGGGAGTTATTGAAACGGCTGGCAAACCGATGAACGACCAGACTGTGGAATGGCTGTTCAAGCATCCGCTGAGCGACGGAGGTACATTTACGGGAGTAGCCGACATCGTGTCGAAATACGGTCTCGTGCCTAAAGAAGCTATGCCGGAAACATACAGCAGTGAACACACCTCGTACATGTCTTCTTTGATTGGCCTGAAACTGAAGGAATTCGGTTTGGAACTGAGGGAAATGGCTGCTAAAGGAGAGAAGGCTGCAACGATTGAAAGCCGTAAGGAAGAGATGCTGAGCACGGTGTATCGTATGCTGGTGCTGACTTTGGGAGTGCCACCGACTGAGTTCGACTATGTACGTAAGGACAGCAAGGGGAATGTGGTGGCTACAGAGCATCACACACCGATGTCGTTCCTGGAAAAATACGGTGATACGAACCTGTTGACTAATTATGTGATGGTGATGAACGATCCTTCACGTGAATATTACAAGTGTTACGAAATTGCATACGACCGTCATCGTTACGATGGAAAGAACTGGACGTATGTGAATCTGCCAGTAGAGGAAATCAAGGAAATGGCCATTGCATCATTGAAGGACAGCACACGGATGTATTTTTCGAGTGACGTGACACAGCTGGACAGCAAGCGTGGGCTGCTGGATGTAAACAATTATGATTTCGGTTCTTTGATGGGTACGACTTTCGGAATGGATAAGAAAGAACGTATCCAGACGTTTGCCAGCATGTCGGCACATGCCATGACACTGATGGCAGTAGACCTGGACGCGAACGGAAAACCGAAGAAATGGATGGTGGAAAACAGTTGGGGAGCTGCATCGGGCTATCAGGGACACCTGATTATGACGGATGAATGGTTCAATGAGTATATGTTCCGTCTGGTGCTGGAAACGAAATATGTACCGAAGAAGGTGCTGGACATCTTCAAGCAGAAGCCGATACAACTTCCGGCATGGGATCCGATGTTTGCGGAAGAAAAATGATGACCGGGCAGAAATAACATGGCTCAGGGCTTGCTTTATCGGTAGAAATATCTTTTCTTTGTGAAAAGAAGGAACTGATTATACGGGGCGTGGAGGTTTGGGTATCTTCACGCCCTTTTGACCTTAAATAAGTATGCTATGGATAAAATGCAGCCAATATCTCAGGCTTTGTACAGCTTGTTGTTTTTAGGGTGTATGGGAGCCGGATTCCCACTTTATGTACAAGGACAGAATGTAGACGAATTGCCTCCCGATTCAATTTATAACATCGGGTATGCCCGTGGTAGTTTGAAGAATATTTCCGGTTCGGTGGAACAGATTACGGAAAAACAGATGAACCGTGAGCTGATAACCAATCCGCTGGAAGCTATTCAGGGACGCGTGCCGGGACTTACCATCTTAAAGAGTAACAATGGAATGGCGGCGCTGGAGTCGGTCCGCTTGCGTGGTACGACTTCGCTGACCAGTGGAAATGACCCGCTGATTATCGTGGACGGGGTATTGGGTGATTTGACGATGCTGACCTCGGTATATCCCACCGACATAGAGTCTTTTACGATTTTGAAAGATGCGTCGGAAACGGCACAGTATGGTTCACGTGGAGCATCGGGAGTCATTAATATTGTCACCAAGAAAGGCCGGGCAGGGAAGACACGCGTGAACTACAACGGTAGTTTTGGTGTGTCGCATGCTTATCGCCGGTTGGATATGCTTTCGGGAGCAGAGTATCGCAAGCTGGCGGCTGAACGAGGATGGAGTATCCTGGATAAGGGATATGACACGGATTTCCAGAAAGCCATTGAGCAGACGGGCTTGCAGCAGAATCATAACATTGCGTTTTATGGAGGTGGTGAGGCTTCTAATTACAGAGTGTCGTTAGGATTTCAGAATCGTGAGGGAGTGATTCAGAATGAGGGCATGAAACTGTTTACGGCCAATATGAATATGTCGCAGAAGATGCTTGACGGACTGATTGACTGTGAATTGGGGTTGTTCGGTTCGATGAAGCGCGACCGTACGCTGTTTGATTTACAGAAGACTTTTTATTCGGCAGCCGCTTTTAATCCTACTTTTCCTGATTTCCCGGATCCGGAAACCGGGAGCTGGGACCAGATTACGACGGCCAGTCAGATTACAAATCCATTGGCCTGGATGGATGTGGACAACCGCGAGGAGACTTCTTATTTCAGTTCGCACGCCCGCCTGACTTTTAATTTGCTGAAGGATTTGAAGATGGTACTATTGGGTTCTTATACCTATAGCACAACAGAAAACGCCCAGTTCCTGCCGACAACGGTATGGGCCAACGGACAGGCTTACCGGGGAAACCGGAAGTCGGAAGCCTTATTAGGAAACCTGATGCTGACGTATCAGAAGCAGTTGGGAACTCACTTTCTGGATGTGCTGGCTTTAGGGGAGGTGGAGAAGAATCGTTTTCAG